>NZ_AJWE01000103.1:0-91924 GCF_000281145.1 Rhizobium sp. CF142
CCCAAAAGCCGCTCCTGCGGCAGGCGCACCCAGAGCGACGACAGCGCCATGGCAATCGACTGCTCGGCCATGTGTCCAAGCTCGGAATGATAGAATTGGCGAAGGTCGACGATATCGGCGTGCATTAAGACAAATGTTATCAGTGACCGGTTGGACTTCAAGGCCGGAACCTCTACATTCCCGGTCAGTACGAGGGATAAGGGACTATTTGAACGATGAAACCTTTGGAATTAGAAGTTTTTCTCTGCCGCAGCGACAATTTCGGCGTTCTCGTCCATGACCCGGAAACCGGGCAGACCGCCTCGATTGACGCGCCTGATGCGGCAGCCGTGGAAGCTGCTGCTGTACGCCGTGGCTGGACCATCACCCATATCTTCACGACCCATCACCATATCGACCACGTGGAAGGCAACCTGGCGCTGAAGGAACAGTACGGCCTGGAGATCATCGGCCCGGTCAACGAAGCGGTGGCGATTCCTGGCCTCGACAAGACGGTGGGCGACGGCGACAGCTTCCTCTTCGGCGACCATACGGTCAACGTTATCGAAACGCCCGGCCATACTGCCGGCCACATCTGCTATCACTTTGCCGACGACAAGCTGCTCTTTGCCGCCGATACGCTCTTTGCGCTCGGCTGCGGCCGCCTGTTCGAACGCCCCGCCGCCGACATGTGGCATTCGCTGCAGAAGCTTGCCGTTCTTCCGGATGAGACCGCCGTCTATTTCGGCCACGAATACACGCTCTCCAACGCCCGTTTTGCGGTCACCATCGATCCCGGCAATGAGCGCCTGAAGAGCCGCGCGGCGGAGATTGAGGCACTGCGGGCCGAAGGCAAGTTCACCATTCCGACGACGCTGGCGCTCGAAAAGGAAACCAACCCCTTCCTGCGCGCGGCCGATCCCGCCGTCCGCCGCAATCTGCTGATGGAAGGCAAGACCAATGAAGAGGTCTTCGCCGAAATCCGCAAGCGCAAGGACAATTTCTAGGACATGGCCGGGAGAGAACTGACCACCGAGGAGATCATCCGCGAGCTTAGCATGCAGCCGCACCCCGAAGGCGGCTGGTATGCACAGACCTTCCGCGACATCAATGGCGGCGAACGCGGCCATTCGACGGCGATCTATTATCTGCTCGCAAGGGGAGAGCGCTCGCACTGGCACCGTGTCCATGATGCGGCAGAGGTCTGGCATTACTATGCGGGCGCGCCGCTCGCACTGCACCGCTCAGGAGACGGTCGCCACAGCGAGACGCTGAAGCTCGGCACGGATATTGCCGGCGGTGAGCGGCCGCAGGCCATCATCCCTGCCAATTGGTGGCAATCGGCCGAGACGCTCGGCGACTATACGCTGGTCGGCTGTACGGTGGCGCCCGGCTTTGAATTTTCCAAATTCGAGATGGCGCCGCCGGACTGGAAGCCCGGTATTATCTAGAGCCTTTCCTGGTCAGATTGAAGCATTCTGCCGGAGCAGGTTTTCGTCAGGGCAAAGGCGATTGGCGAAGGGCATACCCCAAGGTACGTCCGAGCCGATCGCCTTTGATCCTGGCGGAAAGATGCCCGGCCCTAGCTGGTTTGCAAGCAAACCACCGGGGTTGGCTGAAACGGGCCGCCTGATCGACCGGCCGGCTTGGCCGTAGATCTGGGCTACGACGCGCGCCAGCCGGTCGACCATCCGACTCCGTTTGAGCCAACAGAATGATTCAATCTGACCAGGAAAGGCTCTAGGCCTGCTCCGCCGCGACCGGCTGCATCTGTGGTTTGCGGCGGAACATCTCTTGTGCCGCAAGCACCGCACCACCCGTGATCAGCAGGCAGGCAAGCGCGATGCGCCAGCTCGGCTCGGCAATGCCGAAAACGGTCAGGATGAGCGTCGAAAGCAGCGGCGCGGCATAACTTGCAGCACCAAGGATCTGGATGTCGCCGTTCTTGACCCCATGATCCCAGGCATAGAAGGCAGCCCCCACCGGAAAGAGACCGAGGCCGACCACGGCAAGCCATTCGAAGCTCGTCTCCGGCCAGACCGTTGTCTCAAGTCCCAGATGGCAGAGCAGCGAAAGCACCGATGTCGCAAGGCAGAAGCCGGTGACGACATCGGTGGAGACGGCATCAAAACGCCGCGTCAGCAGCGAATAGCCCGACCATGTGAAGGCGCAGAGGAAGGCCGCCCCATAACCGACGGCATAGGCGCCGTCGAAATCGATGCCATTGCGCCCGACGATCATGAAGGTGCCGCACAGACCGGCCAGAGCGCCGACGATATGGTACCAGCGCAGCCTCTCGCCCGGCAGCAGTGCCGAACCGACGACGATCAGCAACGGCCAGAGATAGGCAATCAATCCCGCCTCGACGGCCGGCGCGTTTCTCAGCGCCGTGAAATAGAGGAAATGGTAGCCGAACAGGCCGGCAATGCCGGTGATCCAGACCCTTGCCGGCTGTTTCAGGAGCGCGATCCGCGACGGGTTGAGGACAAGGACGAGAATGCCGGGAATGCTGCCGATGGCAAAGCAGATGGCCGAAAGCTGGAACGGCGGCATCTTGCCGGAGGCAGCCGTAAAGAGCGCCAGGAACGACCACATGAGAATGGCCGTAAAACCGATCAACGTTGCCCGAAGCTTCACCCGTCCCCCTCGCGGAGACTTACGAAAGCTCCGTCAACTGTTCACGCGGCCGTACTTCACAGCCGTGATCGTCACCGTCCCGTATTCCGTGGGAATGCGGACGTAGACCGGAGCATATACATTTGCCGCCTCCGCCTTGGCAAACCAGATTTCCATGCGGTTGCTCTTGCTGAGATAAACGAGATCCTTGCGGCCCTTCTTGTAGCCGGAGCGCGGAATGAAGCGCACGCCGCAGACAGTCGCCTTGCCTTTGAACCCATCAGTCGAGAAATCCTCGTCGCCTTTCGGTGAAAGCACAAGGTCCATGCGCGTCTCGCCGTCGAAGATCGGCAGCTTCTGCGAGCAGACATCGGTATCGCCGGTGAAGATGAGCCCTGAAATCGGATCGAGCACAGAGCGCATATCGCCCTGTGTTACCGGAATCCATTCCTTCGGTCGGCGCGGCTCCGGTGTCGTGGTGGCCGAAACGATATTGCCGTTGCGGTAGCTGACCTCATAGGTGCGAACCTTTTTGCCGGTCTTGTAATAGAGGACATATTTTGCCGCCTGCAGCCGGTCGTCGCGTACCACCCCGGTAACGCTGGTCTTTGCCAGGATATCGGTGACGAGATCGGCAAGCCCGGCCGATTTGATGTCACCGTCGATTTTGTAGCTGTGATCGTCTTCGATCTTGGTGAGAAAGGCGGCCCGCGCGATCGTCAGGCCGGCAAGGGCTACCTTGTACTCCGTGCGGTGCTGCACTTCGCTCGCGCCGGCCGGCAAGGCCAGAAGCGCCGCAAATGCCGAAACTAAAATCCGTCTGCCCAGATGAGCCATGGTGAGAGCCTTGTCTTGCCGGGCCGCTTGCGCCCTTGCACTGCGGTCTATACTCCTGCCGCATTGCGAAGAAAACAGCAGCTTTTTGACAGAATTGCGGGAAAGGCCAAGGTTTGGCTTGACGCGCGCGACCGGTCTGACTATAGAACCGCAACTTTCCAATCATGGCCTGATGGATTGCGCAGCCGGTTGTTGCCGGATTGTCATTCAATGGCCCGAGAAAAACAAGAAATAGGTGTTCCATGTCCCGCATGTGCGAATTGACCGGCAAGGCAGTCCTGACTGGTAACAATGTCAGCCATGCCAACAACAAGACCAAGCGCCGGTTCCTCCCGAACCTGTGCCAGGTTACGCTGATCTCCGACGCGCTCGGCCAGCGTTACCGTCTTCGCGTTTCGGCTGCTGCTCTTCGTTCCGTCGAGCATCGTGGCGGCCTTGATGCCTTCCTGCTGAAGGCTAACGAAGGCGAACTTTCGATGCGCGCCCGTCTGCTGCGTCGTCAGATCGTCAAGAAGACCGCTGAAGCCGCTGCTGCTTAAGCTTCGGCCCACGTCCTTCTAAAGCTTTGAAAGGCTTGCACGGATAATATCCGGACAAGCCTTTTGCTTTGCCAGGTTGGCCCTAGTTCCAGCCTGAAATTTTTACTCGAACTGGTGGCATCACCCAGGATAAAAAAATGCTGAAGACCCGCTATACGTTTGCCTATGTCGCCCTGATGACGCTCGTCGTCGTCGCCTCCAACTTCCTCGTCCAGTTTCCGCTGAACGCCACGGTTGCCGGCATCAATCTCGCCGACATTCTCACCTGGGGCGCCTTCTCCTATCCGATCGCCTTCCTGATCACCGATCTGACGAACCGCCAGTTCGGCCCGCAGGCTGCACGCAAGGTGGTCTTCGCCGGCTTTGTGGTTGGTGTGGCGCTTTCTTTCTTCACCGCGGTGCCGCGTATCGCGATCGCCTCCGGCTCAGCCTATCTCGCCGGCCAGCTTCTCGATATCGCCGTCTTCAACCGCCTGCGTCGTCAGGCCTGGTGGCGCGCACCGCTCGTCGGCTCGCTGATCGGTTCGGCGCTGGATACGGTGATGTTCTTTTCGCTGTCCTTTGCCGCCTTCTTCGTCTTCCTCGGCCCGAACGAACCCTTTGCGCTGGAAAATGCGCCGATCTTCGGCGTCCTCTCCACGGAGGCTCCGCGCTGGATCTCCTGGGCACTCGGTGATTTCTCGGTGAAGATGCTTGTCGGCCTGGTAATGTTGCTGCCCTATGGCGCACTCATGAACGTGCTGCGCCCGATGCAATCCGCCACAGCACGGTAAATACCGTCCCACAATCCGTCCTCGGATCGGAATCTTCGCATTCATCACCTTTCCGATCATTTCTGATCGAGCGACCCAGGAAAACGCTCTGATCATGAATGATGGACGGGCTGGCTGCAGACCTTGCAACCAGCCCGCACCAACCAATCACAGCGCCAACTGCAGATCTCACGACGCCTGCGGGCGCCCTGCAATGACCGCCGGGTGGCTCAGCACCTCCCCAACGAGTTCTCCGACAGGCCGTGATGAATCGAGCCGCAAGATCGGCCTTGTGAGCGTCTTCAGCCACTCTTCATGTCCAACGAGACTTCGGCGTTCCGGTCCCGCCGTATCGTAGCTCTCTGCCCAATCCATGAATTCGCGGCTTTTCACCGCCATGTCGCCACCGGGCCTGATCCTCTCGCCGTAGTGCTCCTCCTCGCGCCTGCGGATGCGCTCCATACGCGCCATGGGATCGATCCTCAGAAAGACCACCAGATCGTAGAGCGGCTCGAATTCCGCACCCCATTTCACTGCCGAGCCGGAAAGCACCCAACCGGCATCCGGCAGCGCTTCTTGCCTGAGCATCGCGATACGCGCCCCAACCTCGCGCTGCGTCGTGAAGGGCGGATCGGTCGGCATCCAGAAGAAATGATCAGTATCGAGATGACGGATGCCGAGCAGCTCGGCCAGCGCCAGGCCAAGCGTGGTCGTGCCGGAGCCCGAGGCTCCCGTGATATGGATGTGCATGATACGCTCTCTTAAAGGGTATTGTCCGCGAGGGGACGGACCGGATAGCGCAGAGTTATGACAGCCGTTCGATGGCCGCTCAATCGACCAGCCGGAACTCCAGCATCAGATTGCGCTGCAGAATGGAGTGATTATCGTCAGACACCAGGATGATATGCGTCGTGCCGTCGGCTGCCTGGAAGGCATCGAGCCCTTCCATATTGTCGATATTGTAATTGAAGTTGCCCTCGACGAGCAGCTCGCCGTTCACGATGGCGCCGGGCTTGATGTCTGCTCCCTTGATGCGGCGAATGCGCATGCCGATACCTTCGGCCATGTTGAAGCGCCGCTCCAGCAGCAGCAGGTCGCCATCCGGCAAGAAGGCACCGTCAGTCACATCGAAGCCGCCATCCTTCTCGACCGTGAACTGCCCCTTCAGCGGCCCGCCCAGAATAGCCGCAAGCCGGTTACCGTCTTCGTCGAGGCTACGCTCCGCCACGATTACGGGCGCGCCTTTCAGCGGGCTCGAGGCGGGGGCTACGACAACGGTTTCAATACCGCGGTTTGCCCGCATCTCGTCGCGTGGAATGAGTATCCCGACCGTCGACAAGGATCGCGAGTCGAGAAAACCGGGATCCGGATAGACGTCGACGCGATGGTCCTGCTCGAAGGAAACGAGAATCCGGTCGCCATCGAGCGCGAGCCCTTCGGCATCCATGCGCCCCTTTCCCTCATAGATCCGGCCAACACGATCCCGCATCGGCGTGATCTCGACACCGGAAAGACCGGACAGCCTGCCCTTGGCATCGCGCTCGACGCTGCCCGTCAGCCAGTGCCCGGTATCGAGCACGCCGATGAAACTGTTGCCGTCAGGGCGCATGCGGATGGAGGAAAGCGAGCCGAAGAGGGAATTGTTCGACACCATCTCCAGCCCGCCGATAAATTCCAAGGGGCCGAAGCGGGTTTCGTCGCGACCGATATGGAAATCCGAAATCTTGCGGCTGATGATCTTCGCAGGCTCGCCCGCATGAGCGCCTGACAAGCCTGTCGCGAGGCCAAGGACGACCAGAGCCGCGCGAGACAGGTTTTCAAACGCCATGCTGATGTTTCCTCGAGACTGTATCAGCCAGCGCGGCGCAGGCGGCCACCGCGCGGCTGTGCGGCATGATCCTCGAACAATTCGGCAAGCTGCTCTGTCATGGCGCCGGCAAGCTCGTCCGCGTCGACGATCGTCACGGCGCGGCGATAGTAACGTGTCACGTCATGGCCGATGCCGATTGCCAGGAGCTCGACGGGAGAACGCGTCTCGATCTGTTCGATCACGGCGCGCAGATGCCGCTCCAGATAATTGCCCGGATTGACCGAAAGCGTGGAATCATCGACTGGCGCACCATCCGAAATCATCATCAGGATGCGGCGCTGCTCGCGCCGCGCCAGCAGGCGATTATGCGCCCAGATCAGCGCCTCGCCATCGATGTTTTCCTTGAGCAGGCCTTCGCGCATCATCAGGCCGAGATTGGTGCGGGCGCGCCGCCACGGGGCATCGGCTGACTTGTAGACGATGTGGCGCAGGTCGTTGAGACGGCCGGGCGTCTGCGGCTTGCCATTGGCAAGCCAGTTCTCGCGTGCCTGACCACCTTTCCAGGCCTTCGTCGTGAAGCCGAGGATTTCCACCTTGACGCCGCAACGCTCCAGCGTACGCGCCAGGATATCGGCACAGGTCGCGGCAACCGTGATCGGCCGGCCGCGCATGGAGCCGGAATTGTCGATCAGCAATGTCACGACCGTATCGCGGAACTGCGTGTCGCGCTCCATCTTGAAGGAGAGCGGTTGCGTCGGATCGATGATGATGCGCTGCAAACGCGCCGTATCGAGATAGCCTTCCTCGAGATCGAAATCCCAGGAACGGTTCTGCTGCGCCATCAGCTTGCGCTGCAGGCGGTTGGCAAGACGGCCGACAGCGCCTTGAAGATGCGCCAGCTGCTTGTCGAGAAAGGCGCGCAGGCGCTCCAGTTCGGCGGCATCGCACAGCTCTTCGGCCGTGATGATCTCGTCGAATTCCTCCGTATAGACGTGGTAATCGACCTTTTCATTGAAATCCGCAAACGGCGTATTCGGACGGCGGGTTTCGCCCGGCGTCTCGGAATCGTCGTCGCCCTCTTCCATCATGTCGTCGTCGGAGATTTCGGCACCTTCGGTTTCGCCGTCCTCCATCTGCTCGTCGGAGACTTCGCTATCTTCGACGGGTGCGGCATCGCTGCCGGCATCCTCGTCGACCTCATCCTCGTTCTGCTCGTCGCCCGTCGGTTGATCATCCTCGTTGGACTGATCGTCGGCATCAGGATCGCTGTCGTCATCGCCATATTCCTCGGCCATTTCCATGGCCGAAAGCATATTGCGGATGACCTTGGAGAAGGCCTGCTGATCGTTGATGACACCGGTGAGATTGTTGAGCTGGCTGCCAGCCTTGTCTTCGATGAAGGAACGCCACAGGTCGAGAACTTTTCCGGCCGAAGCCGGCGGCTTCTGGCCGGTGAGCTTTTCGCGCACCATCATCGCAACGGCTTCGCCGATCGGTGCATCTTCCTGCCGTTCGATGCCGGTGAAATTCGCCTTGGCATACTTCTCCTCGGTCATGGAACGCAGATTGGCGGCCATGCCTTCCATCCGCAGCGAACCGATCGATTCCACGCGCGCCTGCTCGACAGCGTCGAAGATCGCCCGGGCATCCGAGCCCTGCGGCGCCATGCTGGAATGGACCTTCTCGTCGTGACAGGCGATACGCAGTGCCATGGAATCGCCAAGGCCACGCGTCACCGCCAGCTCATGCGCCGTCGGACGCTTGGAAAGCTCCGGCAGGCGGATGCGCTCGCCCGTCATGCCGGGGCGCTCATTGGCGAAGGCTACCTCGACCTGGTCATCGCCCGCGATTGCGCGCACGCAGCCCGTTATCGCCCGCCGCAACGGCTCGACATCGACGGGCGCACCAGGCTTTGCTTTCGAATTGTCACCACGAGATGCCATGATCGACTGGCCTTAAGCCCCCAGCACGATGTTGGCCGCGCTTTCCTTCAGTTCCACGCCGAAGGCGCGCTGATAGTGCTCGGCCACCAGAGGACGCTCCAGCTCGTCGCACTTGTTGAGGAAGGTGACGCGGAAGGCGAAAGCGATATCGCCGAAGATCTCGGCATTCTCGGCCCAGGTGATGACGGTACGCGGGCTCATGACCGTGGAGAGATCACCGTTCATGAACGACGCGCGCGTGAGATCCGCAACACGAACCATCTTGGAAACCGTATCGCGGCCTTCCTTGTCCTTGCCGAAGCTCTTCACCTTGGCGGCGACGATATTCACTTCGTGGTCGTGCGGCAGATAGTTCAGCGTCGAGACGATCGACCAGCGGTCCATCTGCGCCTGGTTGATCTGCTGCGTGCCGTGATAGAGGCCCGTCGTATCGCCAAGACCGATGGTGTTGGCGGTCGCAAACAGGCGGAAGGCCGGGTGAGGACGGATGACACGGCTCTGGTCGAGCAGCGTCAGGCGGCCGGAGGATTCCAGCACGCGCTGGATGACGAACATCACGTCCGGCCGGCCGGCATCATATTCGTCGAAGACGAGCGCGACATTGTGCTGGTAGGCCCAGGGCAGGATGCCGTCCTTGAATTCGGTGACCTGCAGCCCGTCCTTGACGACGATCGCGTCCTTGCCGACGAGATCGATACGGCTAACATGGCTGTCGAGGTTGATACGCACGCAAGGCCAGTTGAGGCGCGCGGCAACCTGCTCGATATGCGAAGACTTGCCCGTGCCGTGGTAGCCGGAGATCATCACGCGTCGGTTATGGGCAAAGCCGGCGAGGATCGCGAGCGTCGTCTCGCGGTCGAAGAGATAGTCGGAGTCGAGATCCGGAACATAGGCGTCACCCTTGCTGTAGGCGGGCACACGAATGTCGGAATCGATGCCGAAGACCTCCCGGACCGAAACGGTGGTATCGGGCAGTTCGGAAATATCAAGGTCAATCTTGCTCATCATGTCTCCAAGGCGGGTGACGGTCACCCGACCACACTATCTCAGCCATTGCGCAACCATGGCGCCGTAGTATCTTTTCCGCGTTCTCCAAGAGTCGGAACGTCGGCGATACTTCTCCGGGACTGAAACGAAACCTCGGCGGGATAATGACCGCTGGCGAGCATTCTTGAAAGAGTCCCGGACAAGAAACGCCGCGTCCGGAAGGTCGGCAGAGGCGATGTCGGGAAAACGCACAAATATATATGCCGCGGTTGCCTGCGGCCTCAGCCGATGTGGACCATACCCGATTGAAGCTTAAGAGCAAGGACGGGAATTAACAAAAACCGTTCTGCTTCAATAATTGATAGGCCTGGATGACGGCGCGGAAACGCTCTTCCGAGCCGCGGTCGCCGCCATTCGCATCGGGGTGATGCTTCTTGACCAGTTCCTTGTACTTACTCTTGATCTCCGCCGAGGTGGCGTTCGCCGCAAGTCCCATCGTATCGAAAGCCTTGGCTTCCAGGGATTTCAGCTTGCGGGCTTGCGGGAAACGCGGGCCGCTGCCCTTGCCGCCACCTTCCTTCACGAAACCGAAGGGATCACGCACGCGCGAATAGGCGCCGGAGCGAACTTCGGCATGCAGCGGGCTGTTCTTTGCATCCTTGTTGACGCCGACCGTCCAGGTGGGGCGATGACCGGTGATCGCCTCCTTCTGGTAGCGTGCAATTTCGCCGTCCGAGAGGCCGGAGAAATAATTGTATCCCTTGTTGTAGTCCTTGACGTGCTCGAAACAGAACAAAAAGAACTGGCCTTCCGCATTGCGTCCCACAGGAGCGCGATGCGTGCCTTTTTTGTCGCAGCCGTCCCACTGACAGCTTGGAGGCGCCTGTTCGGGCTCCTGCTCTCGCCTGCGGCGCGTTCGGATGCGATCGAAGTATTTGGAATCAAGTCTCATGACGGCGCTAATTATGGGGCTGCTGACTGATGACAACAAGAATTGACAAACGGGAATGTTGCTGGCTTGGTGGGAACCTTTTTCGTGAACTCAGAAGACCCGGTGATGACACTCCAGACCAGCATAGAAGAGAAGCTCAAGGCGACCTTCGCACCCGAACGCCTCTCCGTCATCAACGAGAGCCATCTGCACGCCGGCCACCAGCCGGACATCACGGGCACCGGTGAGACGCATATGCGCGTTCGCATTGTCTCTGCAAAATTCGTCGGCATGTCTCGGCTGCAACGGCATAGGGCGATCACCGACCTCTTGAAGCCCGAGCTGGATGCCGGGCTTCACGCATTGGCCGTCGAGCCGGCAGCGCCGGGCGAACCGACGCGCTGGTAGAGCCTACTTTCACGCAATTCCGGACACAAACCGCTGCGCACTTTTACGTGAATTGCTCTAGCGGATAATGAGCGCCGTCGCGTAAAGCCCGAAACCGAAGACGGTATGGGCGAGCAGATTGAGCACCCTGACCTTCGTGGGGTTCGGCGTCTTCGAAGCCGCCCAGCCAAGCCCAAGCCCCGGCTGCATCAGGAACCAGCCAGCGCCGACAGTGACGATGCCGAGAATCCAGGCCGGCAGGAAAGTCGGCTCGGCAAACCAGGCCGGACCGACGAAGATCGCCAGCAGAATGCCGTAGAGGATTCCGACCGCGTAGTGGCCGATCCAGCCGAGCGCCAGCTCGCTGGCATAAGGCGCGGCGTCAGCGATATTATCGTGAAAGACCTTGCCCTTGCCGAGATGCCAGAACCAGCGGCCGGCTGGCGCCCAGTTCGGCGACGACGTCACGCCGAGCTTTGCGAGCAGGATCGCCCAGATATCCATGAGGACGGTTGCCCCGATGCCGATGGCGACGGATCGCCAGAGAATGTCGAACATGTCAGATCCTGTAGGATGAGCCGGCGCACGGAAATGCCGCCGGTAACGGAAATCTTGGTCAGGCGGGCTTGGTCTCGTCTTCCTCGGCGGGGCGGATGCGCAGCTTGGTGATACGGTTCTTTTCCCGCTTCATGACGACGAAGCGCTTGCCGTAGAAGGTGAAGGCCTGCCGCTCTTCGGGAATGGTCATCGATTCATGGATGACGAGACCGGCGATCGTCGTGGCTTCCTCGTCCGGCAGGTTCCAGTCCAGCGCGCGGTTGAGATCGCGGATTGATACGCCACCATCGACGACGATGGAGCCGTCGGCCTCCTGGCGCACACCCTGTATATCAATATCGTGCTCGTCGGAGATATCGCCGACGATCTCCTCCAGAATGTCCTCGAGCGTCACGACGCCCTGCACCTCGCCATATTCGTCGACGACGACGGCGAAATGCTGCTTGCGGCGCAGGAAGGCATTGAGCTGGTCTTCAAGATTGGTGCTGTCAGGCACGAACCAGGGTTTCTGGGCGATCTTCACGATGTCGAGCTGCTGCGGCTCCATATTTGGCTCGGCGAGCGCCCGCAACAGATCCTTGGCGTGTACGACGCCGATGATGTTGTCGATCGTACCGCGCCATAGCGGCATGCGTGTATAGGGGCTTTCGAGGATCGCTCGGACCACGGATTCCGGCGGATCGTCGGCATTGATCGCCCGCATCGCCATCCGGTGGACCATGATATCGGAAAGCTCGAGCTCACCGAGATCGAGCACGCCGCCAAGACGGTCACGGTCGGCCTTCACAACGGAACCTTCGCGATGCAGCAGGTCGACGGCGCCGCGCAGCTCCTCATGCGCTGACAGCATCGAGACTTCGCGCGACAGGTTGATCCCGAAAAGACCGAGGATCCGGCGTACGATCGCGTTGACGAAGGAAGAGAGCGGTCCGACAACGGCGACGAAGAGCCGCGTCGGCATCGCAACATTGAGAGCAAAACGCTCAGGCGTGGAGATCGCCCAGCTCTTCGGCAGCACTTCTGCAAAGATGACGAGGATGATCGTCATGGCAAGCGTTGCCAGTGCCACACCGGAATTGCCGAAGATCCCCAGAAATACGCTTGTCGCCAGTGATGACGACAGGATGTTGGCGAGATTATTGCCGATCAGCAGCGCACCGATCAGCCGGTCACGACGCTCGATGAGGGTTCTGACGAGACCGGCGCGCTCATCGCCATTGGCTTCCAGTGTATGGATCCGGCTTCTCGAAACGGCGGTCAGCGCGGTTTCGGATCCCGAAAAGAAGGCAGACATCAGCACCAGGGCCACGATCGAAACGATCTCCGGCCAGTAGACCGATAAAAACGCCAGGGTGCCCTCGACTGACATCAGGGATGTTTTTCCTTCAGAAAGCTGATGACTTCGGAAGCCGGCACGTCATCGGCGACGAAGGACTGGCCGATGCCGCGGGTGAGAATGAAGGTAAGCTTACCGCCCTTGACTTTCTTGTCCTGCGCAATCGCATCCATCAGCACTTCGGCTGGCGGCAGGTTGCCCGGGATTTCCGACATGCGGGTCGGCAAGCCGACAGCCTTCAGATGCACCTCGACGCGGCGGGCATCATCGGGGCTCGCAAGGTTCATACGCGCTGAAAATTCATGCGCCAGCACCATACCGATGGAAACGCCTTCACCATGAACCAGCCGGCTGCTGTCATAGGCGGTCGCGGCTTCCAGCGCGTGGCCGAAGGTGTGGCCGAGATTGAGCAGCGCCCGCTGGCCGTTTTCCCGCTCGTCGGCAACCACGACATCCGCCTTGGCCTGGCAGCTCACTGCAATCGCCTCGATACGCGCCGAGCCGCCTGCAAAGACCGCCTGCCAGTTCTTCTCCAGCCAGGCGAAGAAATCCGGTTTGTCGATCAAGCCATATTTGGCGACTTCGGCGTAACCGGCGCGGAATTCGCGTTTGCTCAGGGAATTCAGGACATCGGTATCGGCGAGAACCAGATCCGGCTGATGGAAGACGCCGATGAGGTTCTTGCCGTGGCGGCTGTTGATGCCGGTCTTGCCGCCGACGGAGGAATCCACTTGGGCGAGCAGCGAGGTCGGCACCTGTACGAAGCGCACGCCGCGCCTGACGATGCCGGCCGCAAAACCCGAGAGGTCACCGATGACGCCGCCACCAAGTGCGATGACATAGTCATTGCGTTCGACGCGCGCTTCGAGAACCTTGTCGCAGACATTGATCAGATGCTCGAAACTCTTGGTCTTCTCTCCGGCCGGCAGCACGACATCAGCCGAGACGATGCCGGCGGCATCGAGGCTCGCCTTCAAGGCATTGAGATAAAGCGGCGCCACATGCTCGTCGGTGATGATCGCCGCCTTGCGGCCCTTGAGCCGCGAGCCAATCTCGCTGCCGGCGCTGGCAATCAGCCCCGATCCGATCAGAATGTCATAGGCGCGTTCGCCAAGCGGTACATGCACCTTGCGGACGGCGGAAGCGGAGGTGATCGCGTTCATGATACTGCACTTTCCTTCTGGGCCTCGACCACGGCTCTCAGCACTTCATCGGCCATGACTTCCTTGCGCACGTCGCGCGAAAGCACCGTGAGATCGGCTTCGGCATAAACGGGGTAGCGGGCGTTCATCAGATTTTCGAGCGTCTGCTTCGGATTTTCGGTCTTCAGCAACGGACGCGTATCGCGCTTGTTGACCCGGTCCCAGAGCACGTCGAGATCAGCCTTCAGCCAGACCGAAAGGCCGCCCTTCTTTATATGCCTGCGCGTACGGGCGTTGATGAAGGCGCCGCCGCCGGTAGAGACGACGCGCGGGCCGCCCTTCAGCAGACGCTTCATCACCCGCGCTTCGAGCGCGCGGAACTCTTCTTCTCCATAAGCCGCAAAAAGCTCCGTGATCGTCATGCGCGAGACGCGCTCGATCTCTATATCGCTGTCGATGAAGGGAACGCCGAGCTGCTGCGCAAGGAGGCGGCCGACCGAGGATTTTCCGGCCCCCATAAGGCCGACGAGGATCAGATTGCGTGAACCGAGCGCGGCGCGAGCTCTGTCTCTCAGGCTGTCTGCAACGGAAACTGGGGGTTCACTCATCGGTCCATTCACACTTTGTTTGCAAACGGTATCGACAAATGCGGGTGTAGCGTCAAGTCGCGGGCAAGGGAATCATGGTCTCACTGCCGCTTCTTGCACTTGCAAACATGCTTCTTATAACAGAAGCAGAGTTCTAAGGAGTAGCCGGATGCCGAGCCTGATCCGTTTCCTGTCCGTCCTGGCGGTCATCGCCGGACTGATCTATGGAGCGATGTGGGCGCTCGTCACCTTCGTCGAGCCGCAGGAACGTGACGTGACGATCCGCATCCCCTCCGAGCGGGTAAACCCGCCCTCGACCGGCACGATCAACACCACGAAGAAGTGACGCGATGAAGGATCTCGGCCGCGTCCACGTGGAATCATTCCTGGAAATGATGAGTGCCGAGCGGGGTGCTGCGGTCAATACGCTGCAATCCTACGAACGCGATCTGGACGACCTACGCTCCTTCCTCCACGGCCGCAGCATCCGCCTGACAGAGGCGGCATCGGGCGATCTCGGCGCCTATCTCGGCTCGCTATCCGCGCAGGGTTTCAAACCTTCCTCACAGGCCCGCCGCCTTGCCGCCATGCGGCAGTTCTACAAATTCCTCTATGCCGAGGGCCTGCGCACCGACGATCCGACCGGCATTCTCGATGCGCCGAAGAAGGGCCGCTCCCTGCCGAAGACGATGGGCGTCGAGGAAGTGACCAAGCTGCTTACTCAGGCAGAAACCGAGGCCGCTGACCCTGCCCCCGGCCAGCTTCATCGCATGCGCATGCTGGCGCTGCTGGAACTGCTCTATGCCACCGGCATGCGTGTCAGCGAACTCGTCTCGCTTCCGGCCCGCGTTCTCGATCAGGAAGGCCGTTTCCTGATGATCCGCGGCAAGGGCAACAAGGAGCGGCTGGTACCGCTTTCCCAATCGGCCATTGCCGCTCTGAAATCCTACGGCCGCATGCTGGCGTCTGAAAACGCCGCATCAAAACAGCCCCAGGAGAGCCCCTGGCTCTTCCCGGCCGCCTCGAAAGAGGGATACTTGCCGCGCCAGGTTTTCGCCCGCGATCTCAAGAATCTGGCAATCCGCGCCGGCCTCACGCCGTCGATGATTTCGCCGCACGTCATGCGGCACGCCTTCGCGAGCCATCTTCTGGCTAATGGCGCGGACCTGCGCGTGGTGCAGGAACTCCTCGGCCATTCAGACATTTCGACGACACAAATCTATACGCATGTTCTGGAAGAACGCCTCCAGCAGCTCGTCCATACGCACCACCCCCTTGCAAAACAGGCGAAAAAGCACGAATAGGACCGGCGACAAGGGGCGGAACCAGGAAACTGCCCCGCGCACAAGGAACGGAAACGCACCTCATGCACAACTATCTCGACTTCGAAAAGCCGATCTCCGACCTCGAAGGTAAGATCATCGAGCTTAAGAAGCTGGCGACGGAAGACGAAAGCATCGACACTTCCGACGAAGTCGGCAGGCTCGAAGTCCGCGTCCGCGAGGCGATCGTCGAGATCTATTCGAAGCTCAACGCCTGGCAGAAGACGCAGGTCGCGCGCCATCCGCAGCGTCCCCATTTCGTCGATTATGCCAAGACGCTCTTCCAGGAATTCACGCCGCTTGCCGGCGACCGCAAGTTTTCCGAGGATGCCGCCATCCAGGCTGGTCTTGCCCGCTTCCGTGGCCAGCCGGTCGCCGTCATCGGCCAGGAAAAGGGCAACGATACCAAGAGCCGCCTGAAGCACAATTTCGGCAGCGCCCGTCCTGAAGGTTACCGCAAGGCGATCCGTATCCTCGAAATGGCCGACCGTTTCCAGCTTCCGGTCATCACCCTCGTCGATACCGCAGGCGCCTATCCGGGTGTCGGCGCCGAAGAGCGCGGTCAGGCGGAGGCCATCGCCCGTTCGACGGAGATGTGCCTCGGCGTCAAGGTGCCGCTGATCTCGATCGTCATCGGCGAAGGTGGCTCGGGCGGCGCGATAGCGATTGCTACCGGCAACCGCGTCTACATGCTCGAACATTCGATCTACAGCGTCATCTCGCCGGAAGGTGCCGCCTCGATCCTCTGGCGCGATTCCACCCGCGCCAAGGAAGCTGCGACCAACATGAAGATCACGGCGGAGGACCTGAAGGCACTCGGCGTCATCGACGGCATCATCCCCGAACCGCTCGGCGGCGCTCACCGCGATCCCGACAGCGTCATCGCCGCCACCGGCGATATGATCTCCAACGCGCTTGCCGAAATGGCCTCCCGTTCCGGCGAACAACTCCGCAACGACCGCCGCCAGAAGTTCCTCGCCATGGGCCGCAATCTGTAAGTTCCACAGGCCGGGGGCAGCCGATTGGGGCCAAATCTTGGCCACAATAATGTTATCTGTAACATTGCGCTTGCAGGACACGTCCGCGCAAGTCATAGGCTGGTAAGGATTTATCAAGTATAAGCCGCCTATGATTCCGCGCTACGCCCGGTTTCTGTAAGCGGGTTGGGTCGCATTATTGATGGGCTGATTGAATGCGCATACGTCATTTTGCCTATGTTTCGCTCATAGCGCTGGCTCTGACCGGCTGCAATGACGCATTGGAATCGGCTCAAGGCATCGACCTTTCGAGCGTCAAGAACAAGGTGGAGCAGCCGCTTCCCGCCCATATTCTTGCCGATATGTCGGCCAAGAACATGGACCGCAACTCGCCGATCATGATCCGCATCTTCAAGGAAGAAGGTGCGCTGGAAGTCTGGAAGGCGAAGACGGACAATCGGTTTGAGAAGATCGCCGGCTACAAGATCTGCGCCTGGTCCGGCAAGCTCGGCCCGAAGGTCAAGACCGGCGACCGGCAGGCGCCGGAAGGCTTCTACAACCTGAGCCGCGCCAACCTGAACCCCAATTCCAAATATTATCTGGCGATCAACACCGGTTTCCCGAACCGGTATGATGCCGTAAACGGCCGCACCGGCAGCGATCTGATGATCCACGGTGCTTGCTCATCGTCCGGCTGCTATTCGATGACCGATCAGCAGGTTCTGGAAATCTACGCCTTTGCCCGTGACGCCTTCAAGGGCGGCCAGGAAAGCGTGCAGCTTCAGGCCTTTCCCTTCCGCATGACCGCCGAGAACATGGTCAAGCACCGCCTCGATACGAACTACGATTTCTGGAAGATGCTGAAGGTCGGCTACGACAATTTCGAAGTCACCAAACGCCCGCCGGAAGTGAATGTCTGTGAGAAGAAATACGTCTTCAACCAGCAGGCCACGAACGGTGGCAGCTTTAATCCGGCTGGCGCCTGCCCGGCCATGTCTACGCCGCCGGCGCTGACGGCAGCGCTCGCCTCCTACGGCAAGACCTATGATGCCGATTATCAGACGGCGCTGAAGAAATATGACGGGCTTGCCTGGTACGACCCGACGGAAGCAGAACGCAAGGCTGTGGTCGCCAAGCAGCGCAAGGGTCGCGAACTCGCCTATGCGCCGACGGGCACGTCGCTGGAAGCCGGCCGCATGGTCAAGGTTGCCGAACTCGAAGACATGATGGCCAATCAGGCCGCAAAGAGCGTTGCTGCCAAGACCGTAGCGACTGCGACGCCGACGACGCAGGCTCAAGCCACGACCGTCGCTGCAGCGCTGCCGGCCAATATTCCGGTGCCGATGCAGAATCCGCTGGCCTATGCCGCGCCCGAGCCCGCGCCGCAGGAAACCGCCGACGCCACCAAGAAGCCGTTCTGGAAGTTCTGGGCCAGGAACTGATCGGCTTGGACGCCGTTCTCTATGATCTGCGCGGGCTGAAATGCCCGCTTCCCGTTATCAAGACGCGCAAGAAGCTGACGGCCATGCCGAGCGGTGCAATGATCCTCGTCGATACCAGCGATCCGCTTGCCGTCATCGATATCCCGCATTTCTGCAATGAAGATGGCCACGAGCTTGTCAGCACAGAAAAGACCGAGCGCGGCCACCGCTTCCTGATCCGTAAGGGCTAGAACAGCCCTATTGAAGTGGAGGGAGCCCCCTCCGCAAAATGCCCAGATTCAAGAAGAGAGAGTGTCCCTTATGCGTCCGAACGGGCGCTCGGTGCTCTCGGTGGAGGGGGCGAACCTTCAATGGAGGGTGCCGCACCCTCCGGTTCAACCAATTGAAATATATGCATTTAAACAAGTGGAGGGGGCGGAGGGAGCGATTTGCTCAAACATGCCGGAAGCCACTTATGCCGGCATTGATACAGGCGGTATGCACAACGCTTGGAGAGTCTTGGAAATGCTCCCTCCGCCCCCTCCGGGCCCCTCCGCGATCCAATCGCGCGGTTCTTGATGATCCGGGCCGACGCAACGCTTCAAAGCGCGTCGCGATCTTTCAGATCCGCATGCCCGGAATGGCGAGCGGATTGTCGCTGAGCGCGGCGCGATCCGGTGTATCAATGCGCGGCTTGCCGAGGAAGGCATCGAAGAGATCTTTCACGAAAGCCTCAGGCAGATCCTTGGTGATCAGCACCATGCGCGTGCGCCGATCCTCAGGGTCCGGCCAGGCAGCAAGCCGCACCGGCGGGTGGAAGATGCTCTGGACGCCGTGCAGCACCAGCGGCCTCTCCGGCCGATCTGATGTGGCGATGATCGCCTTCATGCGCAGAAGCTTTTCCCCATGCGCCGAGCGCAGGAGATCGATGAACATTTCGAGCGCCATCGGATCGATTGCCTTCTCCTCGATGATCGAGAAGGAGCGGATCGACGCATCGTGACGATTGACGTCGTGCGGGTCCTGATGCTCGTGGCCATGATGATGATGGTGGTGATGATCATGGCCATGGTCGTGATGATGATGCCCTTCATGCTCATCCTCATCATGCAGCCAGCGGCGGACATCGGCGATTTTTGTACCGGGATCATAAAGCCCGTTGACGAAAATACGCGCTGAGCCTGCCTCATCGCTGTCGGCATCCATGATGGCGGCGCGCGGATTGAGGCCATGCAGACGTGCCATCAGCGCATCCGTATCGCCTTCTACGCTCTGTTTCGAAACGATCAGCCGATCGGCAACAGCCGCCTGCTTGCGCGCCTCCTCATGATTGTCGAGGGTCTGCAGGCCGTTCACGGCATCGACGACAGTGACCACACCATCAAGCTCGAAATTCTGCGCAATCACAGGATTGCCCATGATCGCCTGCATGACGGGAGCCGGATCGGCAAGGCCGGTGGTTTCGATGACCACGCGCTTGACCGGCTTCACACGGCCCGTCTGCACGGCATCCACGAGGTTCGCCAGCGTATCGACCAGTTCCCCGCGCACGGTGCAGCAGAGGCAGCCGTCGGAGAGCTCGATGATGGAATCGCCGGAGCTTTCGACCAGCAGATGGTCGATGCCGACATCGCCGAATTCGTTGATGATGACGGCCGCATCCTTCATGGCGGGATCTTTGAGGATACGGTTCAGAAGCGTCGATTTTCCGGCGCCGAGGAAGCCGGTCAGGATTGTAACCGGGATCTTGTCGCTAAACGTGCTCATGGTTTTCCTCAGAAGGATTTCGGCCGCGGAAGCGGAACCGGCACATTGGCGAGCGCCTCGACCGCGTCACCCTTTGCGGTCTTGTCGTTCTGCGCAACCGGCTGCGGATCCTGCCCCGGAATGAGGCCGGCGAACACGAATTGCGGCTCGTGATCCATCTCGTGAATATAGGGTGACTGCACCTTCATGCGGCCGACCTCGTCGCGCGTTTCGCTGCGCACCTTCGCGCCCTTGGCGCTGCAGATATCGGCGGTGATGTCATTTACCTGGTCCTGCCCAGGACCGTAGGGCCTCAGCGAACCCAGTGTATCATTTGCCGCAAACTGCGTGGTGAAGCCCTTCTGCAGCAGGTTGGCAGTGGCATCGGCGCGGGCCGCCAGGCTGTCGGTGCCGAGCACGACGGAAACCAGCGTGCGGCCGTTGCGCGTCGCAGAACCGATCTGGTTGAAGCCCGAAGCGCAGATAAAGCCGGTTTTCATGCCATCAGCGCCGGCGAAGCGGCCGATCAGCATGTTGATGTTCGGAACGTTCTGCTTGCCGTTCGTGAAGCCTTCCAGCGAGAAATAACCGGCATATTGGGGGAAGTCGCGGCGCAGCGCCACCGTCAGGATCGCAAGGTCGCGGGCCGTCGTATACTGGCCGTTGCCCGGCAGGCCGTTCGGATTGACGAAATGCGAATCCGACATGCCAAGCTTCGCCGCCTCGGAATTCATGCGCACGACGAAAGCTTCCTGGGTGCCGCCGACCGCTTCCGCAACGGCAACGGCGATGTCATTGGCCGACTTCACCATCAGGATCTTCAACGCGCTGTCGAGCGTGAATTTCTGGCCAGGCTTGAAGCCCATCTTGGCCGGTGGCGCCGACGCGGCCCGCTTGCTCATGACGACGGGTGTGTCGAGGTTGATCTGGCCGGAGCGGATCGCATCGAACACCGTATAGACGGTCATCAGCTTGGTCAGCGAAGCCGGATACCACTTGCGAAAGGCTTCCTCATGCTCCAGCACGCGGCCAGTCTGCACGTCGACGAGAATATGCGGGTTGGCCTCGGCAAGTGTAACGGACGAGACAAGAACCGCTGTTGCTGTCGCTATAAAAGAAAAGGGCCGCAAAGCGGCGAACAAACGATCGTGGCGCGTCGACAAGTGCTCGTCCTTCAGGGAATTATCTCGAAACCTTCCCCTATTTACCCTATATGGCTATGACATGGCAAAGGTCATTGACTAAGTTATTTCCAAAGCATCACGCCCTTGTGATGCTTTCAGACAGGCCCCACGCATTTCATTCACAGGAAGCCAAGAATGCCGATTCTGAATAGAGCCGCCGAACTTCAGGACGAAGTCGCAGAGTGGCGCCGTCACATCCATGCGCGGCCGGAACTTCTCTTCGCCGTCGAAAATACGGCTGCCTTCGTTGCTGAAAAGCTTAAGGAATTCGGCGTCGATGAAATCGTCACCGGCATCGGCCGCACCGGCGTCGTCGGCCTGATCAAGGGCAAGGGCGAAGGCAGCCGCACGGTCGGTCTGCGCGCCGATATGGATGCCCTGCCGCTCACCGAAATCACCGGCAAGCCCTGGGCCTCGAAAACACCAGGTAAAATGCACGCCTGCGGTCACGACGGCCATACCGCGATGCTGCTGGGTGCCGCGAAATATCTCGCAGAGACCCGCAACTTCAATGGCAATGTCGCTGTGATCTTTCAGCCCGCCGAAGAAGGCGGCGGCGGCGGCAATCTGATGGTCAAGGACGGCATGATGGAGCGCTTCGGCATCGAAGAGGTCTACGGCATGCACAACCTGCCGGGCTTGCCCGTCGGTCAGTTCGCCACCCGCAAGGGCCCCATCATGGCGGCCACCGACGAGTTCACCATCACCATCAAGGGCCGCGGCGGCCACGCGGCGCAGCCGCACCGCACGATCGACCCGATCGCCATCGGCGCGCAGATCGTCTCGAACCTGCAGCTGATTGCCTCGCGCAGCGTCAATCCGCTGCGTTCGGTCGTCGTCTCCGTCACCAAGTTCAATGCCGGCTTCGCCCATAACGTCATTCCCAATGACGCAACCTTCGCCGGCACGATCCGCACGCTTGACGATGAGGTGCGCGCCCAGGCCGAAGCACGCCTGCGGGAAGTCGTGGAAGGCATCTGCGCCGCCCACGGTGCGGCAGCCGACATCAACTTCCACCGCAACTACCCCGTCACCTTCAACCATGCGGATGAAACGGAATATGCCGTCGCCATCGCCAGCGACATAGCCGGCGAAGCCAACGTCAATCCCGAGGTCGATCCGATGATGGGCGGCGAGGATTTCTCCTACATGCTGAATGCCCGTCCCGGCGCCTTCATCTTCATCGGCAACGGCGACACCGCCGGCCTGCATAACCCCGCCTACGATTTCAACGACGACGCAATCGCCCACGGCATTTCCTACTGGGTGCGCCTTGCCGAACAGCGCCTCGGCGCCTGAAACGAAACGACATTGGAAACACTGAAAAAGGCTTGGCTTCCCGCCAAGCCTTTTGTATGCATGGCAGCGGAGTGGTCCCGTAGCTCAGCAGGATAGAGCACCAGATTCCTAATCTGGGGGTCACGCGTTCGAATCGCGTCGGGATCACCATTCTCTCATCGATAACCAGGTCGCCACTGCACGGCGCGTTTTGCGCCTACCCCGAACAGTCCCGCGACGATCCATCCGCCGATGAAGCCGATTGCCGCCCAGACGAGGCCGGCGAAGCTGACGGGGACTCCTGGCACGAAGTCGCGCCATGTATTGGCAAGGATGCCTTCATCTGCACTGCGCATGAGAACGAAGGGCTTTGCGACCGGCAGGGCTGCACCGAGATCCGATTGCTGGGTGATGAGGAGTTCATAGCGCTCCAGCGTACTTCGCATCGAAAGGCCGCGATCGCGCAGGAAATCGTCAGGAGAACGGGCATAGACATCGAGCGCCTGCTGACGATCGAGATGATGGTCGGCGGCCTGTTTCGTGAAGTCGTCGACGATGATACTGAGCTCGTCGATCGCCCCGCCGATGCGCTGGCGATATTGCTGTGCGAATTCCGGCGCCTGCGAGAAGAGCGTGCCGCCGGCAAGTCCGACGGCCAATGTGACGGCCCTTCCGATCTGTCCCATGACGATGTCTCCGGCTGTTCCGACATGAGAACGATTTCGAGCGGGCAAAGGTTGCCACTGACACAATTGGTAACGCTATGTGATTGAACTGATTGCGCTTCGTTCGAGTTGATCACCCGACCAACTTAGAAAGAGAGGCTTGTCATGAAGAATATTATCATCGCTTCCGCATTTGCTGCGGCGACGATTCTCGCAGGTGCTCTGCCTTCCCAGGCTGCCAGCGTAACCATCACGACCGACAATGATGGATACGGATATCACCGCATGATGGACCGTCCTTACTACCGCCATCACCTGCCGCCGCGCCGTGTTTCACATGATTGTTATACCCGCACGGAACGCTTCCATAGCCACGGCGAGACCGTGATCAAGAAGACCCGTGTCTGCCGCTAAGACAAGATGATCCCGGCTGGAGGCGAGCCGGGATCATCTGTTCTGAAGCATGAGGAACTTCGGAATTTTTCCCGCGTTTTACCGGCAAAACAGGAGTATCCGTCATGCGTATTAGAATGACCCTGCTTGCAATCGGCGGCGCAATCGCTTGCGGTCTGCTCATCGCCATCAGCTACCAGCCGCAAGGCCCCGTCACCACACATAAGACCGATCGTCTCGTTGGCGAAAAGGCTCCCGCCGGCTTCCTGACCGAGCGCTTCGGCTGATCAGCTGAACGACGGCTTGCGTGCCACGACGTGGAAATATTCCTCGTCTGCCAGCGTTTCGCCACCGAGCGGGCGACCATCGACCGAAAAGAGCAACGGCTCACCGGTAAAACCGCTTTCGCTGAGTTGTGAGCGCAGCTGGCCGTGTGTGGTGGCGTAGACCATGATGCCGAAATCATGGGCGCGGTGCAGCAGGATCGCATGTTCGCCATGCCGCTGCTCCAGCGGTGCGAAACGGCGCTCCCGCACCAGTCCCACCGCGTGCTTGAGGAGCCGGAAACTCAGCTTCACCGGGTGGTTGGACCAGACGATCGAAGAGCGGGCACGGTTTTCACCAAAACCATGCCAATTGCGATTAAAGGTCGAAAAGGCAAAGGTGCCGCCGGCCTTCATCACGCGCGAGACTTCACGCAGGATCGATCTGCGTCCATCTGCATCGACAGAGTCGATGCCATTATAGCTGAAAACGACGAGATCGAAGGAGCCGTTGGCAAAGGCCGAAAGATCACGTGCATCCATATTTTCGAAGCAAAGACCCGGGTGGTTGGAGCGCGCAAGCGTTACCATCTCGGGCGTATAGTCGATGCCGATATAGTTGCCGGCCTCCTTGGCGAGAAGTGCTGCCGTGCGGCCTCCGCCGACGCCGATATCGAGGACGCTGCCGCCCCTGGAATTCGCAAGGCCGATGCCAAGCACCATGCGCTCGCCTTCATTGATGAAGCCGCTGCTGTTGCGATAGTCGCGCCGGGAGAGCGGGCTGCTCCATGTCCGACGATTGATGATTTCCATCTGATGCATCGAAATACCTGACTTTCCGGGGGCTGTGGAATAGGTCAAACCTAGGTCAGGGGACGACACGGATAAACTTACAGAAAGTTAATATTTGGTTAATAGTTAATGCCGAACATTAACTATCGGATCCGCAAGCAAAATACGGTTTCGAATCGTATAAACACCTTCAACTGTTCTTGCTATGACCGTTGCCCGCTCGATTTCATCAACCGTACCGACACGACCGCTCAAAACGACCTCATCGCCCTCGGCCGTAACCTCGACATCGGATGCATCGATACCGCCTGCAACGGCCAGCGCATTGGCAACCGCAGATTCCAATGTCGCACGATTGGCATATTCAGCCTCAACCTCGGGCTGATGACCGTGAAATGTCTGTTCCTTGAAGACCATCGTTCTGTCCTCCTTGACGGTGAGGAAGAAACGCGGCTGACAGGACTTTGGTTTCGCCTACCAGCGAAGCTGATAGTTCAAATGGACATTTCCCGTCCGCCCCGTCGAAAGCGGATCGGACACAGACGCGCTCAGTCCGAGATTGGGCAGGATGTTCTGACTGACGGCAACGGTGCTGGAAAAGTCGCCACCCACGTCACCAATGCTGCTGCCAGCCGAAATCGATGTGCCGGTCCACGGATAGATCAGCTTGACCGCCTGCGAAGCCGACACCGTCGCCTGCCGCGCATCGACGGCGTTGTAACCGAGGCTCACCGCGCGTGTCGTCTGCATGTCGAGTGTGTCAGAGAGTATCCAGCTTCGCGAGCGGCTGAGCATAAGCGCGCCGCTGCCGCGCAAAGTATCGACCTGTAGCGTCACATCCTGCTGCGCACGGCTGGCCGGCGTAACGCTCACCTTCTGCAGCTTGCCCCATAGCATCGCCTGGCCGGAATTCGGCAGCGGTGCCCCACTCTTGTTGGAGGCAAGTGCCAGATCTGCACCGGCGCTCGTCTCCCATTCCATCGGCAGGCGGAACCCGACCGTCGTTTTGTAGGAACCGCTGGATACCTTCACCGGCGACCAGATCACCAGATCATCCGCAAATACCGGATTGGCCAGCGGCAGAAGGGCAAAAACAAAGCACGCAATCTTTATTTTCGTCATAATATCGCATCGTTTTGAACTAGCACGCCGAGCACTGATAGGCGCAGAGCAGACGTGGAAGCGCTCGAGTTGAACGCCATGAAGGATGGCGCGGACACGCAATCCCGGTTCAGTCTTCGATTTTTGTTTGGCCCGCGGCCAGTGGCATAAGTGCCGGTTGCTCGTCGGACACATCAGTGGCCAGCGGATTTGCCTTTTTCGGCCGTAACCGACCGCAGCA
Source organism: Rhizobium sp. CF142 (assembly GCF_000281145.1). NCBI lineage: Bacteria > Pseudomonadati > Pseudomonadota > Alphaproteobacteria > Hyphomicrobiales > Rhizobiaceae > Rhizobium > Rhizobium sp. CF142. Next base: position 25,788 of record NZ_AJWE01000103.1, read on the forward strand.
AATGATCATCCCCGTGAGGACTGTCATCAGGATCACATCATGGCGAAGGCATGTAAACCCCTCTGGGGTTGAAATTTGCTGCACCGCACACTTGCTGCCTCCCGCGATCCCCTGTAGAGCCGATGCCGAATATGCAATTTCTTGCGAAATCGACGATGATGACGAGCAAAACCGCGCCCCGGCGCCTCAGTATCTTCGGTTCGACAGGCTCGATCGGTCAAAATACGCTCAATGTCATCGATCATCTGGGCGGCCGGGACAATTTCGAAATTTCCGTCCTGACCGGCCATGGCAATGTGGAATTGCTGGCGCAACAGGCGAAATCGTCAGGCGCGCGGCTGGCCGTCATCGCCAATGACCGGCATTACGAATCACTGAAGAGCGAACTTTCGGGTAGCGGCATTGAAGTCGCTGCCGGCAAATCCGGCCTGATGCAGGCAGCAGACCGCGAGGCGGACTGGGTGATGGCAGCCATCGTCGGCACGGCCGGTCTTGCTCCCACCCTTGCCGCGGCACGCCGTGGCGCCGATATCGCGCTCGCCAACAAGGAATGTCTTGTTTCGGCAGGTGATCTTTTCATCGAGTCGGTGAAAAACGGCGGTGGCAAGCTATTGCCCGTCGATAGTGAGCACAATGCGATCTTCCAGGTGCTGGAGGAAAACCAGCGCCATGCCGTGGAACGCATCATCCTGACGGCATCAGGCGGTCCCTTCCGCACATCCTCGCTGGAGGAGATGGCCAACGTCACGGTAGAGACCGCACGCGCCCATCCGAGATGGTCGATGGGCCTGAAGATTTCCATCGACAGTGCGTCGCTGTTCAACAAGGCGCTGGAGATGATCGAGGCGAAGCACCTTTTCGGCCTGCGCCCCGAGCAGGTGGAGGTGATCGTTCATCCCCAATCGGTCATCCATTCGATGGTCGGCTATACGGATGGCTCGGTGCTGGCCCAGCTCGGCGCGCCGGATATGCGCACCGCAATCGGCTACGCTCTTTCCCATCCGCGCCGGGCGAACCTGCCGATCGAGCGGCTGGATTTCGCCAAGCTCGCGCGGCTGGACTTCGAGGCTCCGGATGAAAAACGTTTCCCTGCCCTCCGGCTTGCCCGCTTGGCGATGACGCGCGGCGGCGTCCAGGGCGCGGTGCTGAATGGCGCCAAGGAAGTGGCGCTCGAAGCCTTCATCGAGGGTCGCCTGCCCTTCCTCGCCATGGCCGAAATCACCGAAAAAGTGATGGACGATCTCATCGGTCTGCCGGCGGCCGCGACGATGGACGATGTCTTCGCCGCAGACAAGGAAGCCCGGCAGCGGGCTGCCGGGCTCATCCGATAAAGAAATTTTCCTGAAAAATCAGGCGCCGTGACGTCAAGCGACGTGACGAGCAAGCGCGCAGCGTGACCAGAGCGAATGCAGCGCACCGACGAGATGCTCGATATCAGCATCCGAATGCAGCGGCGTCGGCGTGATGCGCAGGCGCTCGGTCTTCTTCGGCACCGTCGGATAGTTGATCGGCTGCACATAGACACCGAAATTGTCGAGCAGCAGATCCGAGATCCACTTGCACTTGGCCGCATCGCCGACCATGACCGGCACAATATGGCTCGGGTTCGGCATGTGCGGAATACCCTGCTGGTCAAGCAGCGTGCGCAGCTTCCGCACGCGATCATGATGGCGAGCTCGCTCGAAGGGGCTTGCCTTTAGATGCCGGATCGAAGCGATCGAGCCGGCAGCGAGGGCCGGCGGCAGCGACGTCGTGAAGATGAAGCCCGATGCAAAAGAGCGGATGAAATCACAGAGCGCCGCGGAAGCCGCGATGTAACCGCCCATGACGCCGAAACCCTTGGCGAGCGTGCCTTCGATGACGGTGATGCGGTCCATCAGGCCTTCGCGCTCGGCAATGCCGCCGCCGCGCGGACCGTACATACCGACGGCATGCACTTCATCGAGATAGGTCATCGCGCCATACTTGTCGGCGAGATCGCAGATTTCCTTTATCGGCGCGATATCGCCGTCCATCGAATAGACGGATTCGAATGCAATCAGCTTCGGCGCCTTGGGATCGGCAGCAGCGAGCCTGGCTTCTAGTTCGGCCACGTCATTGTGCTTCCAGATGACCTTCTCGCACTTGGCGTAGCGGATGCCCTCGATCATCGAGGCATGGTTGAAAGCATCGGAGAAGATGATGAGGCCGGGGATCTTGGAGCCGAGCGTACCAAGCGCTGCCCAGTTGGAAACATAGCCGGATGTGAAGGTCAGCGCGGCTTCCTTGCCGTGCAGATCGGCGAGCTCCTGTTCAAGCAGAACATGGTAATGGTTGGTGCCAGAGATATTCCGGGTGCCTCCCGCACCCGCGCCACAGTGATCGATGGCTTCCTTCATCGCCTCGATCACCTTGGGGTGCTGGCCCATGCCGAGATAGTCGTTGGAGCACCAGACGGTCACTTCCTGTTCGCCATTCGCCGTGTGACGCGTCGCACGCGGAAAGTTACCGCGATGGCGCTCCAGATCGGCAAAAACGCGGTAACGGCCCTCAGTGTGAAGCCCGTCCAGCTCGCTTTTGAAAAACGCTTCGAAATCCATCATATGCTCCAGTTCGTACGGCTGTTTCTTGCTGAGACGGCAACCGGACGTCAACCCTTACGTCCCTGATTTAACATCAACTGCGGCAAAAGGCGCAGACTTTTGAATGATTCCAGATAAAAAATATGCGAGCCGTGATCGGGGAAATTGATCGACGTCAATTCCGGCGACAAATTCGTTTTTAATCGTGGACAAGAAACCTGCGCCTTACGAAAAAAGCTCGATGAAGGTGGACAAGCCCTTCTTGCGACATAGTTTTCGGGCTAGCCTGGGAAAAAAACAGGTTAGGGACGACATCCGCCCGCTGGGGCGCCAAAAACCTCGGAGAGAAGAATGAAAAAAGTCCTCGTACTCGCATTGATCGGCCTTTCGATCGCAAGCTGCACACCCACGCAACAAGGTGCCGGTATCGGCGCAGCGTCTGGTGCCGTTATCGGCGGCGTGGTCACCGGCGACGTGCGCGGCGCGGCAGTCGGCGCAGCGATCGGTGGCGTTTCGGGCGCGCTTATTGGTAGGGTCGCAGAGCAGCCCGGCCAATGCTACTACCGGGACCGGTACGGTCGCCGCTACATCGATGATTGCCGCTGAGATCTGCAATCAGAATGGGAAAAATGGAAATCCCGGACCCTCGTCCGGGATTTTTTTGTACTAAATTAGTGCGCCAGCAGTTTAAATTGGTACACGTGGCGCGATTTTGCCGCTAAGCTTGTCATCGGCTGGGCAACGCAGAGCTTCATTTTAATGTAACCAAAAAGCAGCGGATGCGGATTAGAGGGACGGGCCTGAGAACGGGTATTGCGTATCGAGCAGGCGCCATGGTTGTGGTCGCAGCGGCGGCTGCATTTTCACCAGTCCTCGTGGGCAATGCTTACGCATTCAAGCTTTTTGGCATCACCATATTCGGCAAGGACGAGGACGAGAACCTGCAGGTGCCCGATCCTGTGCGCTATGATGTCGACCTCGAAGCAGGGACAACCGACAGCGACCTCAAGGAGGCACTGGAGAACAGCTCTCGTCTCGTTGGCGACAAGAACCGTCCGGTTTCAGGCGATCTTGGCGTCGTCGTGAAGGCGCGCGACGACCGCGACAGGCTGATCGCCACGCTCTACGAAAAGGCGCGCTACGGCGGCGTGGTGACGATTACCATCGACGGTCGCAACATGGACGATCTGCCGCCGAACCCGACTTTCGATCGTTCAAAGCCCGTCCCGGTCAAGGTGGATATAGCGCCTGGCCCGATCTTCACTGTCAATGAAGTGCAGTTCGGCGGCGATGCCGCGCACCGCAATCCCGCAGATTATGATCTCGCACCCGGCGAGCAAGCCGGCTCGCTCGCCATCATCAAGGCCGGCGATACGATCGTTGACCAGTTGAAGAGCGAAGGCAGGCCCTTTGCCAAGCTGACCGAGCGGCGCGTGGTCGCCGACCACAGGAAAAACACCGTCGATATCGTTCTCGCTGCCGAAGGTGGTCCGGTTGCTCCGATCGGCGACGTCGGCGTGACTGGGGAGGAAAGGGTCAAGCCGGAATTCATCCAGCGCTATTCCCGCCTGCAGAAGGGCGAAGCCTATTCACCGGAGGCACTGAGGAAGGCAGGCGAGCGCCTGCGAGCGCTTGGCGTGTTCTCCAGTGTGACGATCCACGAAGGCGACGCACTGGCCTCCGATGGTACCTTGCCCATGACGATCGAGGTTTCCGAAGGCAAGCGGCGCTACCTCGGCATCGGCGCGCAATATTCGACGATCGACGGTTTCGGCGTCAACGGCTACTGGGGCCATCGCAACCTGTTCGGCGGGGCCGAATCGCTGCGCATCGAAGGCGCCGTCTCGCGTCTCGGCGAAGCGTCCGACCTCGGCGATCTCGATTACTCCGCCGGTATCCTCTTCACGAAACCGGGCTTCATTCATCCGTCCGCCACCCTTAAGGCCGGGATCGTTGCCAAGACGCAAAATCCGGATGCCTATAATGCAAAGCTTGTCACCGCCTCGCTCGGCCTCTCCTATGAATTGACGGACCAGGACACCATCTCTGCCGCCGGCGAAGTGAGCTTCGAGAACGACGACGACGCTTTCGGCAACAACAACTATCTGACCTTCACGCTGCCGATTACCTATGATCGCGACGCCCGCGACGACAAATTCAATCCGACCGGAGGCTACCACGCCACGCTGTCGGCAAAGCCGGGCTATGAGTTCATGAACGGAACGGTCTATTCGGCCTTCGAGGGTTCGATATCAGGTTATCTCGGTCTCGGCGCCGAAGACGGCATCGTGCTGGCCGCCAAGCTCGCGGCCGGCACGCTGATCGGCGGCGACGGCGTTCAGGATATTCCGGCAACCCAGCGTTTCTTCGCCGGCGGCGGCGGTTCGGTGCGCGGTTACGGCTATCAGGAAATCTCGCCCTATAACGAAAACGGCGATGCGACCGGCGGCCGCTCCTATGTGACCGGCTCCTTCGAGGCACGCATCAAGATCACCGATACGATCGGCATTGTGCCCTTCCTCGATGTCGGCACGGTTTCGGACAGCATTGCGCCCGATTTCTCCGATATCCGGGCCGGCGCGGGCGCCGGTATCCGCTATGCAACGCCTTTCGGCCCCCTTCGGCTTGATTTTGCCGTACCGCTGAACAAGTACGACGGTGGGACGGATTATGGAATTTATGCCGGCATAGGCCAGTCGTTCTAGCAAGACGGAGCATTTCCGTGACCAGAAACGGAAATGCTTTGGGAATGCCGATTTCGCAGTGTTTTCCGACCTGTGAGCTGTCATGAAAACGGGATAGTGTCCGCTCTTATGCAAATGTTGGCGAAAATCATGAACTGGATAATGCGGCTCGTCGGCTACGGCCTCGGCGCGGCTATTATCCTTGCCGTCATTGCTTTGGCGATCTTCGGTTTCACCTCCTTCGGTGCCCGCATCATCACCGAAAATGTCGCTTCCGCGCTCTCCAACCGCGATATGACGATATCTGTGCGCGAACCCGAAGGCCTGCTGACCGGCGGCTTGCGCGCAGCCGAGATCACCCTGTCGGACACGCGCGGCACATTTGCAGAAATCCGCGGCATCGCCATCGACTGGAATCCCCTGGCGCTGCTGACCGGTACCTTCCACGCCAGACAGGTATCACTCGCCTCCATCGACGTGCGCCGCCAGCCGGTACGCACCCTCCCTTCCAGGCCGGCGACTCCGGAGGAAGGAAGCAGCGGAGGCTTCCGGCTGCCGCTGAAGATCGATATCGAGCATATCGCTTTGCCCGATATTTCCCTTGGCGCACCGCTGACCGGCCGCGCCTTCTCGCTTGCGGCCACCGGCAACCTCAGAGCCGACGGCGATGGCGGCGAAGCGCTTGTTAACGTCAACCGCCACCAGGTTCCCGACGCAAAGCTCTCCGCCGATATCGCCTTCACCCCGGCAAACAACCATCTGCGGCTGAACGCCCAGCTTGCCGAACCGCAGGGCGGCCTGCTCGCAGGCTTTCTCGGTCTGCCCGGCAGCCCGGCGGTCAATATCGCGCTCAACGGCGAAGGTCCGATCTCGGACTGGAACGGCAAGCTGCAGGCTGCCCTCGATGGGCAGCAACGTGCCTCGCTGGAAGGCAAGCACGCAATCACGCCCGACGGCTTGCATCATCTCGACCTCAAGGGCGGCGGCGATGTAAGCTCGCTGCTCCCCATGGCATTCCGGCCGCTTTTTGCAGGCCAGACGAATATCGATGTATCCGCGACCTTCAACGATCATGGCAAGATCGATATTCAGACCGGCAATCTCGCGACCGGCAGCGTCGTCATCGCCGCATCGGGTACGCTCGATCCTGCCGGCAACAACAGCTTGAATGCCAATGTGCTCGGCACCTCGGGTCCGGTCGATTTCCGCTGGCCGCTTGCCGATGGCGAAGCGCGCTTCATGATTTCGGGCTTCAATCTGGCGATGACCGGACAGGCACAGGCCGTGCGCATCAATGCCAGCGGATCGCTGGATTCCGCCACAATGCCGCAGGCCGATATCGGCAACGTCAAGCTGACGGCCAAGAGCGATGCCTTCAATCTCGCCAATGGGGCCGGCGATATCCAGCTGCGCCTCGTCGCGGGTGACGCCACCTTCACCGAGCCCAACCTCAACCGTGCGGTTCGGGGTCCGATCACACTCGTCGCTCCGCTTCAGATTTCCCGCAATGGCATCGGTTTCAACGGCACGACCGTCGAAAGCGCCAATATCGGCGCCGATCTCAACGGCTCCTATCGCTTGGCCGACAATACGCTGACCGGCAATGCGAAATTTACCGTCCAGCCCGCCGCCTTGCCGCCGGCCGTCGCCGAAAAATTCAATGCACCGATCAACCTCGAAACCCAGATTGCCGGCACGATCCCCTCCAAGGTGACGCTGTCGAACATCACGATCAAATCCCCGACCATCGAGGCAGGCGGCAACGTCACGCTCGATGAGGACGTGCTGACGGCCGATCTCGCCGGCAAGCTTCCCGATATCGGCAAGCTGCTGTCAGGCACGAGCGGGGAAGCGGATTACAGCATCAAGGCAAGCGGCAAGCTTCCAGCCCTTGCACTCACCGCCAATGTGAAAGCCGCCAGCCTGCAGATGGCCGATCGCAAGGTCGGCGATCTCAACATCGACCTGACGGGCCCCGCCGATCCTGCTGCTCCGCAGGGCCGGATCGCCGCGACCGGCACGATCGACGGCCAGCCGATCGGCATCAATGGGGACGTCAAATCCGAGAAGGGGATCATTTCTATCCCCGCGCTGACGGCCGATGTCGGCAGCAATCGCCTGGCGGGCAACCTCACGCTTTCGTCAGGCATGACGCCGGCTGGTGCGTTTACCTTCGACTTCCCTGATATCAGCCTGCTTGCTGCTCTCGGTGGCCAGAAGGCGGAAGGCGATCTCAAGGGCTCCGTCGATATCACCGGCAATGACGGCAGAATCGCGCTCAAGGTTGCCGCCAACGGCAGTGGCATTCGCCGCGATACGCTTGATATCGCCAAGCCGACGATCGATGTGACCGTCAGCGATATCATGGCTTTTGCAGCGAGCGGCAAGATACGGGCCGACGGGTTCGGTGTCGGGACCAACAAGCTTACCGGCATTGCGCTTGATTTCGTCCAGCAGCAGACCCGCACCGACTTCAATCTGGATGCAGGCTATGACGGCAATCCGCTGCGGGCCGCCGGCAGCGTGCAGTCTGCGGGCGGCATGATCGATCTCAGTCTCGACCGCTTCGCCGCCAAGCCGCACAACATTCCGGTCGAACTGGCGTCACCCGCACAGGTCAACGTCACCAAAGGAGTTGCCAGCCTGAACGGCCTGACCGTCAAGACCGGCAGCGGCTCGGTATCGGTCACCGGTTCGGCTGGTGAGACCCTGAAGCTCGATGCCGTCATCACCGACCTGCCGGCAAGCCTTGCCAACAGCTTCGTTCCCAATCTTGCCGCCGACGGCACGATTTCCGGTACGGTGAACGTAACCGGGACACCGGCCGCCCCCGCGGTCAATTTCAAGCTCGACTGGAAGGACGCGGCCACCAGCCATACAAAAGGCGCCAGCATCGCCCCTCTCGGCATCTCGACATCAGGCACCTTCGCCGACAACAAGCTGAACTTCGATGGCGGCATTAGCGGCGCTGACGGCCTTTCCCTGAAGGCGGCGGGCGATGTTGGCCTTGCGGACCCGAACGGTCCGACCCTCAATATCAACGCCGACATCGTCAGCCTGCCGGCAAAGGTCGCCAATGGCTTTGTTCCCGATCTTGCTGCGGAAGGCACGGTTTCAGGAACGGTCACGGCAACGGGCACGCCCGCAGCACCAGCAGCCGATTTCAAGCTGAACTGGAAAAACGCCGCGACAAGCCAGACAAAGAGCGCCAAGCTTGCCGGTCTGTCGCTCAACGCATCCGGCAGGTTTGCAGATAACAAGCTCGATTTCGATACGGCGCTCACCGGCAAGAGCGGACTATCGCTGAAAGCACTCGGTAATGTCGCTATCACCGGAACCACGATCGGCAACATCAAGGTCGATGCCGAACTTGCGAATGTTCCGGCCAATATCGCCAACGGTTTCGTGAAGGATCTCGATGCCGGCGGAACGATTTCTGGCACAGTCTCGGCGTCAGGGACGCCTGCCGCACCGGCTGCGGATGTCAAGCTCAGCTGGCAGGATGCCACGACACGGCACACCAAGACCGCCGGCCTGACCGGACTGGACCTTGCGGCAACCGGCCATTTCGCCGACCAGAAACTCGATTTCGACGCCAGCCTCGCCGGACCGAAAGCCTTGTCGCTGAAGGCGACGGGAAATGTCGAGCTTGCTGGGACGGCAGCGCGCAATCTGAAGGTCGATGCAGATCTCGCAAACCTTCCAGCCGGCCTTGCCAACGGCTTCGTTCCCGATCTGGGCGCCGAAGGCACGATTTCCGGCAAGGCGTCGGCCTCCGGCTCGCTGCCGACACCGGCAGTCACTTTCGATCTGGCCTGGGCAAATGCGGCAACGCGCCAGACAAAGAGCAACGGCCTCAGCGATCTCTCCGCCAAGGCCACTGGCAAATATGAAAACAACAGGGTCGATTTCGACGCCAATCTCGGCAGCGGCAACGGCGCGCTGCTGAAAGCGAACGGCGGTGTGACGATTGATGGCACCGCCATTCGCGACCTCGCCGTCAACGCTGACATTGCCGGCCTGCCCGCAAACCTCGCCAATGGCTTCGTGCCCGGTCTTGGCGCTGAGGGCATAATCTCCGGCACTGCGGTCACCTCAGGCACACCGACTGAGCCGGTGGTCGATTTCAAGCTCGACTGGAAAAACGCGGCAACGCGCCAGACCAAGACCGCCGGTCTTTCTAGCCTGGCGCTTGCCGCTTCGGGCAAATACGTCGGCAACCGTCTGGATTTCGACGCCAATTTGAATGGCAAAGGTGGCGTCTCGCTGAAAGCGGCCGGCAATCTCGCATTGTCGGGCACCACGATCCAGGGCATCGATGCCAAGGCTGATATCACCAATCTGCCGGCTGCCGTCGCCAATGGGTTCGTCCCTGATATTGGAGCCGAAGGCATCATCACAGCGACGGCGACGACCTCCGGGTCGCTCACCGCCCCCTCCGCCGATTTCAAGATCGACTGGAAAAACGCCGGGACGAAACAGACCAGAACTGCCGGCCTCTCCGGCCTGACGCTCGCCGCTTCGGGCAAACTCAGCAAAGACCGGCTGGATTTCGACGCCAATCTCAACGGCAATGGCGGTGTCTCGCTGAAGGCAGCGGGCAATCTCGATATAGCCGGAACCACCATCAAGGGCGTCAATGCCAAGGCCGAGATCGCCAATCTGCCGGCGGCCGTCGCCAATGGGTTTGTTCCGAACCTTGGTGCCGAAGGCGCCATCACGGCGACAGCGACTGCCTCGGGATCGCTTCCCCTTCCCTCGGTCGATTTCAAGGTCGACTGGAAGAATGCCCAAACGAGCCAGACGAAGGGCGCCGGCCTTGCCCCACTCACCCTTGGCGCAAGCGGCAAGCTGGCCGACAACCGTCTGACGGTCGACACCAGCCTTGCCGGCGACGGCGGATTGTCACTGAAAGGCGGCGGCACTCTCGCAATGACAGGCAACCGCACCATGTCGATGCGTTTCAACGGCAGTCTTCCCTTCGCCGTTCTCGGTGCACAGCTTGCCCAGCAAGGTCTCGTTGCCGAAGGCGTCGCCAATGTGAATCTTGAGGTCAGCGGCACGACGGATGCCCCGGTCATCAACGGCACAGTGACGACGGATGGCGCAAAGCTGATCGACGTGCGCCGCAACCTCGCCCTCGAAGGCCTTGGCGCAACCATTACCTTCAACGGCCAGCAGGCGGTCATTTCGCGGCTGAACGGCAGGCTCGCAAGCGGCGGCTCGATCTCGGCGAGCGGCTCGGTTGGCATCAGCGGCACCTTCCCCGCCGATCTTTCCATCCGCCTGGACCACGCGGTCTATGTCGACGGCACGCTGGTTGTCGCAACGGTCGACGGCACGCTCGGCCTGAGGGGACCGCTGCTTTCCAATCCCACGCTTGATGGTAAGCTTCACATCGACAAGGCTTCGATCACCGTGCCGGAGAGGCTGCCGACATCGCTGCGTGAAATCGATATCCGTCATATCCACGCGCCGCCCGCCGTGCTCGCCCAGCTCAGGGACAATGCTCAGCAGCAGCCCCGGGAAAAATCTTCGACCATCATGCTGGATATCCAGCTCGATGCACCCTCGCAGATCTTCGTGCGCGGCCGTGGCATTGATGCGGAAGTCGGCGGAAACATTACGATCCGCGGCTCGGCTGCCGCGCCCGAAGTTGCCGGTGCCTTCACCATGCGCCGCGGCCGTCTGACGATCCTCAACCGCCGTCTCGATTTCTCCGACCGCAGCCGCATCACATTTGCCGGCGACCTGACGCCCGCCCTCGACATGGAGGCCACTTCCACGTCAGGTACGACGACGCTCACGGTGGATGTCACGGGTCTCGCGACCGACCCCGCCATCACCTTCTCCTCGTCGCCTGCCCTGCCTCAGGACGAAGTGCTGGCCCAGCTCATCTTCGGCCAATCCATGTCCCGCCTGTCACCAGTGCAGATTGCCCAGCTTGCCGATGCCGTCAGCCAGCTCGCCGGCAACCGCTCGACCTCGCTCTTCGAAGGGCTCCGCAACCAGCTCGGCGTCGACGACCTCGACATCAGCACGGATGCGAAGGGACGGACCAGCGTCAGTGTCGGCCGCTACCTCAACGAACGGACCTATTTCGAGCTGCAGCAGGGCGGAGAAGCCGGCGCCAAGGCAATCATCAATCTGGATGTCGGCCGCGGCGTGAAGCTGCGGGGTGCCGCCGGCGGCAATGGCTCGGGTGAAGCCGGCATCGTCTACGAGCATGAATATTGAGGCCAACCTGGAAACTTGAAGCCTAAAAGCTCGCCTTGCTGGTCTTCAGCAGAATGTTGGTTTCGGTGGTATTGATGCCGTCGATGAGACGTATCCGGCGCAGCGTCTCGTCGAAGGAGACGAGGTCGCGATCCTCAAGCTCGGCAACGAGATCCCATTTGCCGTTGGTGCTGTGCAGCGCGCGCACCTGCGGCAAGCCACGAAGCTGGGTTGCCACCTTGTCGGCAAGCTTGCCATGCACTTCGATCATGACGATGGCCCGAACGCCGGCCGAACGCGTCTCGTGACCGGTGCGGATGGTGAAACCGGCAATCGTGCCGTTTTCCACCAGCCTATCGATGCGCGTGGAAACCGTCGCCCGCGAAGCTCCCGTCAGCGCCGCAAGCGAGGAGACGGAGATTCGCGCATTGTGCCGAAGCGCACTCAGAAGCTCGTTATCGAGATCGTCCACGGTTTCACTTTGTCAAATTAGCTTTATCAATCTGCGCAATCATAATCCATTTCTGACACTTTTCCATCTATTTGCCGCCGCCACTTTATCCCACTATCGGCCAAAACAGGCCTCAGAACGGAGCCCTCGGAATGGAAGTACAATCTCGATCTGTCGCCCTTATCGGTGTCCCCCTTGAAGAAGGTTCCGGCCGCAGAGGCGCGGGCATGGGACCGACAGCATTGCGCATTGCGGGTGTCGACAAGGCGCTGACTGAACTCGGCCACACTGTTGTCGACACGGGCGATCTCAGCATCGTCCCGGCCAGGGACCTTCCCAATCATTCGAAAGCACATAATCTTCGCATCGTCGGCGCCTATACGCGTGCGCTCGAAGCAGCCACCTATGATGCGGCGAAAGCCGGCCACTTCCCGCTGATCCTCGGGGGAGACCACAGCCTTTCCATGGGCAGCGTCTCCGGCATGGCGCGTTATGCCGCCGAAAACGACCGCCCGCTCTTCGTGCTGTGGCTCGACGCCCATTCGGATTTCAATACGCCCGAGACCTCGCCGTCAGGCAATATTCACGGCATGCCCGTCGCCTTCTTCTGCGGTCTGGCGGATTTTGCCGAAATCCTGCCGAAGGACCGTGCACTCGTCGATCCCAAGAAGATCTTCCAGGTGGGCATCCGCTCGGTCGACGCCTCCGAGCGCGTCGAAATCCGCAAGCACGGCGTCAATGTCTTCGACATGCGCTCGCTCGATGAACAGGGCGTGGCTGTGATCCTCCGCCAGATCCTGGAAACGATCGAGAAGGCGAACGGCCTGCTGCATGTCAGCTTCGATGTCGATTTCCTCGATCCCGATTTTGCGCCGGGCGTCGGCACCACCGTTCCCGGCGGCGCCACCTTCCGCGAAGCACACCTCATCATGGAGATGCTGTCCGACAGCGGTCTCGTCTCCTCGCTCGATCTCGTCGAGCTCAATCCTTTCCTTGATGACCGCGGCAAGAGCGCCCGCATCATGGTGGAGATGACGGCAAGCCTCTTCGGCCGCCGTATCTTCGATCGTCCTACACGCGCCGCATAAGGGAGCACCGGCCATGAACATCTCGTCGAACCTCATCGCCACCGAACAGCGCCTTGGAGCCAATAACTACAAGCCGCTTGATGTCGTGCTGACGCGGGGTGAAGGTGTTCATGTCTGGGACACGGATGGCAAGCGCTACCTCGACTGCCTCTCGGCCTATTCCGCCGTCAACCAGGGCCATTGCCATCCGAAGATCCTTGCCGCCATGGTCGAGCAGGCCGGCCGCCTGACACTCACCTCGCGCGCCTTCCGCAACGACCAGCTCGCCTATCTCTATGAGGAGCTCGCCGCACTGACTGGCTCCCATAAGATCCTGCCTATGAATTCAGGCGCGGAAGCCGTCGAGACCGCCATCAAGGCGGTTCGCAAATGGGGCTATGAGGTGAAGGGCGTCCCGGAGGGCAAGGCGGAGATCATCGTCTGCGCCAACAATTTCCACGGCCGCACGCTGAGCATCATTAGCTTCTCGACTGACCCCGACGCCCGTACCGGCTTCGGGCCTTATACGCCGGGCTTCCGCATCGTTCCCTTCGGTGATGCAGAAGCCTTCGCGGCGGCCATCAATGCCAATACCGTCGCAGCACTGATCGAGCCGATCCAGGGCGAGGCTGGCGTCATCATTCCGCCGACCGGTTACTTCACCCGCGTGCGCGAACTCTGCACGGCAAACAACGTCACGCTCATCCTCGACGAAATCCAGACCGGCCTTGGGCGCACCGGCAAGCTGCTCGCCGAAGAACATGAAGGTATCGAGGCCGACGTGACGCTGATCGGCAAGGCGCTTTCCGGCGGCTTTTATCCTGTTTCAGCCGTGCTTTCGAATTCGGAGGTCCTCGGCGTGCTCAAGCCTGGCCAGCATGGCTCGACCTTCGGCGGCAACCCGCTGGCCTGTGCGGTCGCCCGCGCGGCCCTGAAGGTGCTGACCGAAGAAGGAATGATCGAGAACGCCGAGACGATGGGCGACTATTTCCTCGAAGGTCTGCGCTCCATTCGCTCCAACATCGTCAAGGATGTGCGCGGCCGTGGCCTGATGCTCGCGGTCGAACTGGAGCCGGAGGCCGGTGGTGCCCGGCAATATTGTTACGCCCTGAAGGATCGCGGCCTTCTCGCCAAGGATACACACGACCACACGATTCGCTTCGCGCCGCCACTGGTCATCACCAGACAGCAGGTGGATTGGGCGGTCTCGCAAATTGAAAAGACAATAACCTAAAGTAAAACTACAGAAATTTTGCAACTTTTAATATTTTATCAGGAGAAAAACTAATTCTCCTCTGTAAAAAATTGTAAAAATGATGTCGCAATCCGATCAAAATCGGATTTGGTTACTCATTGTTAATCGTGAAAATTATATTTATTTGATGTGAATACAGATCATCCCCGCGTCTCAGCGCCAAGGACCGAGATTCACGATAGAATTGATACCGATCAGCCTCGTTTGTGAAGCAGGACAGACTTCAAGTATTGCCGGATATACTGCAGTTTTGCGGTGGCTCCGCCTTACTCAAATCCGGTCCATTCTCCGAGAGATCGGCTGGTAGCAACCACACATCGGAGGATTGAAATGTCATTGTTTTCGCTGGGTGCGACGTCGGATTCACGTGCAACCGTCACAGCTCTCATGAAGTCGCAGGCAACGATCGAATTCGACCTGCAGGGAAAGATCCTCAACGCAAACGAAAATTTCTGCCGGGCACTCGGTTACAAGCTCGGCGAGATTATCGGCAAGCATCACAGCATCTTCTGCGAGCCGGATTATGTCGCCTCCTCAGCCTACCGGGAATTCTGGCAGAAGCTTGGCAGGGGCGAATTCGATGCCGGTGAATACAAGCGCATCGGCAAGGATGGCCGCGAGGTCTGGATCCAGGCTAGCTACAACCCGCTGATGTCGGGCGGCAAACCCTACAAGATCGTCAAGCTGGCAAGCGATGTGACCACCATCAAGCTGAAAGCCGCCGATGCCGAAGGCAAGATCGCTGCCCTCTCGCGGGCTCAGGCCGTCATCGAGTTCACGCCGGATGGCGAGATCCTGCAGGCGAACGACAATTTCCTCTCGGTCATGGGTTACCGGCTGGAGGAGATCCGCGGCAAGCACCACAGCATGTTCTGCGAGCCGGCCTATGTTCGCTCCGAAGCCTATAAGGAATTCTGGAGGAAGCTTGCCGCCGGCCAGTTCGTCGCCGAGGAATTTCTGCGCGTCGGCAAGGGCGGCAAGGTCGTCTGGATACAGGCATCCTATAATCCTATCTTCGACATGAGCGGCCGCGTCTTTAAGGTCGTCAAATTCGCAACCGACGTCACCGAACGCGTCCGTGCCGTCGATGATCTGGCAACCGGCCTGACCGCGCTTGCCGACGGCGACCTGACGAAGCGGGTCGAAAATCCTTTCCCGCCGGCGCTGGAGAAAGTCCGGACCGATTTCAACGCCGCAATCGACAAACTCGGCAGCGCCATGCGCACGGTCCTCATCAATGCCGAGGCGATCGCCAGCGGTGCGCGCGAAACGAAGGAAGCCGCCGACGTCCTGTCCAAACGCACCGAACAGCAGGCTGCAACCGTTGAAGAGACGGCCGCGGCGCTCGATGAAATCACCCAGACCGTTGCCGACAGCGCCGGCCGCGCCGCCGAAGCAGGCGGGCTAGTCGCGGAAACGAAGCGCGGTGCAGAACATTCCGGCAATATCGTCCGCAAGGCGGTCGACGCCATGGGCCAGATCGAGAAATCCTCGCGCGAGATCAGCAATATCATCGGAGTAATCGACGAAATCGCCTTCCAGACCAACTTGCTGGCGCTGAACGCCGGCGTCGAGGCAGCGCGTGCCGGCGAAGCCGGCAAGGGTTTTGCCGTCGTCGCCCAGGAAGTGCGTGAACTCGCACAGCGCTCGGCCAGCGCCGCCAAGGAGATCAAGGCGCTCATTACCACCTCCTCGGAGCACGTGAAAAGCGGTGTCGACCTTGTCGGCCAGACCGGCCAGGCACTGGAACGGATCGTCACCCAGGTCGGCAATATCGACGTCAACGTCACGGCGATCGTCGAGTCCTCGCGCGAACAATCGACCGGGCTTGTGGAAATCAACAAGGCCGTCAACATCATGGACCAAGGCACGCAGCAGAATGCTGCCATGGTGGAGGAGACAACCGCGGCAAGCGCCCGACTTTCATCCGAGACTGAAAACCTTCGCAATCTCGTCTCACAGTTTAGATTTGGGCAACACTCTTCCGTTAATATCATCGATAACCGTAACGATGCTTCGCCGGGTGCAAAGCCATCGCGTGGTATGAAGGCAAAGCTCGTCCGCGCCAATGGTGGCGCTGTCGCTTCTGCCCTGGCTTACGATAGTTGGGAAGAATTCTAATGGCCACGATCAACTCCACTAGCTTCAGCGGCGACACGCTCGAAATCATTGCCTTCCGCCTGCACGATCAGGAGTTTTGCGTGAAGACCACGACCATCCGCGAAATCCGCGGCTGGGCGCCGTCGACGCCGATCCCGCACTCTCCGGCAGATGTCATCGGCGTCATGAACCTGCGCGGTTCGGTCATCCCGATCATCGACCTCGCCTATAAGCTCGGCATGAAGAGCACTGTCGCCAATGAGCGCAGCGCCATTGTCGTCGCAGAAGTGCACAATATGGTCATCGGCATGCTGGTTGATCGCGTTTCCGACATCCTGACGATTTCTTCCAGCCATGTTCAACCCGTTCCGGAAGTGACCGCTTCCTTCGATCGTGCTTTCTGTGAAGGCATCATCGCTTCCGAAAACGGCATGATCTGCTTCCTGAATCTCGCAAAGATGTTCAAGGAAAACGAAACCGACGAACTGGCCGCCTGATCGCCACGCCAAGCAGTTTGGCAAATAATTGAGATGAAGAACCGCCTCACGAGGGCGGTTTTTTGTTACCCGGCCCCTATACATGCACGACCTGTAATTTTCTCTCCAAAATACTTATTTATTAGTATTTGCTTTTATACAGAAAATTTACCACCGCCGATCATCATCGGTTGTGAAGCATCAACCCGATACGATTTCTGATAGGCGGAAATGGCGACTGTTGCCCGGCTGCATTTCCAGGCCGCGAACCCGTGCCTGTTTGGTCTTCGATTTCAGGGGCTGGGTGCGAATAGACGCGCCATATTCAGAGGGGACGGAAATGTTTGGTCTATCATCCGATTCGAAATACGTTTTTGATGCCATTTCCAGATCGCAGGCGATCATCGAATTCGATCTGGCCGGAAATGTTCTCACGGCGAACGAAAATTTCTGCAAGGCGCTCGGTTACAGTCTGAACGAGATTGCCGGCAAACATCACAGCATGTTCTGCGAACCGGCCTATGCGGCAACCACCAGCTACCGGGATTTCTGGACCCGCCTCGGCCGTGGCGAATATGACGCCGGCGCCTACAAACGCCTGGCAAAAGGCGGCCGCGAGATCTGGATCCAGGCCTCCTACAACCCTGTCTTCAAGCACGGCAAACCTTTCAAGGTGGTGAAATTCGCCTCTAACATTACCGAGGCCAAGAAGCGCGCCGTCGAGGACGCCGGCAAGCTCGAAGCCATTTCGCGCTCGCAGGCCGTGATCGAATTTACTCCCACAGGCGACATACTCACGGCCAACGAAAACTTCTGCAATGGTCTTGGCTATTCGCTGTCGGAGATTGTTGGCAAGCATCACAGCATGTTCTGCGATCCCGCCTATGCCCGCAGCGACGAATACAGACAGTTCTGGCCACGGTTGGCAAAGGGCGAATTCATCGCCAACGAATTTGTCCGCTACGGCAAGGGCGGCAAGGAAATCTGGATTCAGGCCGCCTATAATCCGATCACCGATGCAGATGGCAGGATCTACAAGGTTGTGAAATTCGCAACCGACGTGACTCAACGTATGAGCGCGATTGCCCTTCTCGGCACCGCCCTGCGCCAGCTTTCCGAAGGCGATCTGACCCGGACTCTGGACACGGCCTTCGTGCCTTCGATGGAGCAGTTGCGTCACGATTTCAACGCGACGATCGACAAACTCTCAGAGACGCTGAAGACCATCGGCGAGAATGCAATGGCTATCGCCGATAGTTCACGCGAGATCGGCTCTTCGGCAGACTCCTTCTCCAAGCGAACGGAACAGCAGGCCGCCTCCATCGAAGAAACGGCGGCGGCACTGGAAGAGATCACGACCACGGTCAACGATTCAAGTCATCGTGCCGACGAGGCAGGCCGCCTCGTTGCACAGACGAAGCAAGGCGCGGAACAATCCGGCACGGTCGTGCGCAAGGCGGTCGCGGCGATGGACCAGATCGAGCAATCCTCCCGAGAGATCACCAACATCATCGGCGTGATCGACGATATCGCCTTCCAGACCAATCTGCTGGCGCTCAATGCCGGTGTCGAAGCAGCGCGTGCCGGGGAAGCCGGCAAGGGCTTTGCGGTCGTCGCCCAGGAAGTCCGCGAGC
Organism: Rhizobium sp. CF142; assembly: GCF_000281145.1. Classification (NCBI taxonomy): domain Bacteria; kingdom Pseudomonadati; phylum Pseudomonadota; class Alphaproteobacteria; order Hyphomicrobiales; family Rhizobiaceae; genus Rhizobium; species Rhizobium sp. CF142. Next base: position 44,232 of record NZ_AJWE01000103.1, read on the forward strand.
TCGCGCAGCGCTCCGCGACCGCGGCCAAGGAGATCAAGGCGTTGATCAACACATCGAGCGAACTCGTGAAAAACGGCGTTGGACTGGTCGGCCAGACCGGCAAGGCGCTGGAGGAAATCGTCGTTCAGGTCGCCAGCATCAATTCAAACGTCGTGGCGATCGTCGAGGCCTCGAAGGAACAGGCGACTGGCCTCAAGGAGATCAATCAGGCCGTCAACACGCTCGACCAGGCAACACAACAGAACGCTGCGATGGTAGAGGAAAGCACAGCCGCCAGTCATAACCTCGCAGCGGAAGCCGATGCGCTGCGGAGGCTGCTCACGCAGTTCCAGCTCCCCGGCGGCAATATCGCCGCGACGCGGCACGCGGCAAAGCCAGCTGCCGCTCCGGCCCTGCATCTTGTTGCCCGCATCTCGAGAGCCCACGGCGCCGCGGCGCCAGCCGCCGAAAGCTCGGAAGAATTCTGAACCAGTTTCATTCGAAGAGCTCGTGCCGCCGCGAGGGCGGCACGAGCTCTTACTGATCATAGCCTTTGGTCGGCAGCCCGAAGAACCGCCCGCTGATGTCGGTTTATCGAAATGGCTGTTCTACCGGCTCCGGTTTCCGGATCAGGGGCACCGCCTGCAGCACGAGTGCGTCGAGGCCGTTATCTTCCTTTTCCAGGATTTCAAAGAGTTGCCGCCGCATGCGCGGCTCCCAGAATTTGTTGATATGCGTCGCAACCCCCTGCGCAGCCTCGCTTTCGGGCTGGGTCTTGAAGAAGGTTGCGATCTGGTTTGCCATATAGACGAGTTTGGTCTTTGTATCATGCGACATCGGCGATGCTTCCGGGCGACAGGCGATGCGGGTGGGTGAAAATCTCGAAATCCTCGCCGCGCACGAGGGCGACAAGCGTCATGCCGGCTTCCTCGGCCGTGCGGATGGCGAGTGCCGTCGGCGCGGAAATGGCGATCAGCACCGGCGCGCCGAGGATCGCCGTCTTCTGAACCATTTCGACGGAGAGGCGGCTGGTAACGGCGACAGCGCCGGAAGCGCCCGCCTCCCCCGCCCTGACGACTGCGCCACAAAGCTTGTCGAGCGCATTGTGCCGGCCGACATCCTCACGCACGGCGATCAATCCCTTGCCGGGGATGTAGAAACCGGCGCCATGAACGGCTCGCGTCTCGCGATGCAGCGGCTGGGAATCGTTGAGCAGCGCGATCGCCTGCACAATATCGACATGCGATAGCGACAGCTCGGTCTTGGAAACATCCGGCACCTTCCTGACCGCCTGCTCGATCGACTCGATACCGCAGAGACCGCAGCCGACAGGCCCCGCCATGCTGCGCCGCCGCTTTCTGAGCGCGTCCTCGACATCATCAACAAGCGTCACTTGGACGTCGATACCCTTCTCGTCCTCGATGAGCTCGACACCAGCGACCTGGCTGCGGTCGGTGATAATGCCTTCCGTAAGGCTGAAACCGACAGCAAAATCCTCGAGATCGCCAGGCGTGCCCATCATGACCGCATGCGAACTGCCGCCATAGGAAAAGGCGATCGGCACTTCCTCGGGCACGATACGCTCGCCCCGTGTCATGACGCCGCCCCTCCGGGCAACCTCCGTCACGCTTATGCGCGTCGGCCTTTCGGTCATTATTCCGCCGCCTCCATCTTGCTGGCGATGCGGCGGGACTGGCGGGCCTGCTCGTCATACTCGACCTGCCACTCGGACGGGCCGTTGGAGGGCGAAACCTGCACTGCCGTCACCTTGTATTCCGGGCAATTGGTCGCCCAGTCGGAAAAGTCCGTCGTGATGACATTTGCCTGCGTATCCGGATGGTGGAAGGTCGTATAGACGACGCCAGGCGCTACGCGATCGGTAATCAATGCACGGAGCGTCGTATCGCCGGAGCGGCTGCCGAGCTTCACCCAATCGCCATCGCGGATGCCGCGCTGTTCGGCATCATGCGGATGAATTTCCAGCCGGTCTTCGGAGTGCCAGATGACATTATCGGTGCGGCGTGTCTGCGCCCCGACATTGTACTGGCTAAGAATGCGGCCGGTGGTGAGAAGCAGCGGGAAGCGCGGACCTGTGCGCTCGTCGGTCGCCACATATTCCGTGCGGATGAACTTGCCTTTGCCGCGCACGAATCCATCCACATGCATGATCGGCGAGCCGAGCGGATGTTGCTCGTTGCAAGGCCACTGAACGGAGCCCATCTTGTCGAGATAATCGTAAGAGACCGAAGCGAAGCTTGGAGTCGTGGCGGCAATCTCGTCCATGATCTCGGACGGATGCGTATAGTGCCAGTCGAGGCCCATGGCTTGGGCGAGCTTCTGCGTCACTTCCCAGTCGCCATAGCCGTTGCGTGGCGTCATAACCTTGCGCACGCGGTTGATGCGGCGCTCGGCATTGGTGAAGGTGCCGTCCTTTTCCAGGAAGGTAGAGCCCGGCAGGAAGACATGAGCATAGTTCGCCGTCTCGTTTAGGAAGAGATCCTGCACGACGACGCATTCCATGGCGGCAAGACCGGCGGCGACATGTTTGGTATCGGGATCGGACTGCAGGATGTCCTCGCCCTGAATGTAGATACCCTTGAAGGAGCCATCGACGGCAGCATCCAGCATGTTCGGAATACGCAGGCCCGGCTCGTTGTTGAGCTTCACGCCCCAGAGCTTTTCGAAGATATCGCGCGTCGCATCGTCGGAGATGTGGCGATAGCCCGGCAGCTCATGCGGGAAGGAGCCCATGTCGCAGGAGCCCTGCACATTGTTCTGGCCACGCAGCGGATTCACGCCGACACCGGGACGGCCGATATTGCCGGTCGCCATGGCAAGATTGGCGATCGCCATGACCGTCGTCGAGCCCTGGCTGTGTTCGGTCACGCCGAGACCGTAATAGATGGCTCCATTGCCGCCGGTCGCGAAAAGCCGGGCAGCGCCGCGCACATCCTCCGGCTTCACGCCGGTAAACTTCTCGACGGCCTCCGGGCTATGCTGTGGCTCGGCGACAAAAGCCGCCCAATCCTCGAACTCCGACCAGTCGCAACGCTCCCGGATGAATTTCTCGTCGTAGAGGCCTTCGGTCACGATCACATGCGCAAGCGCCGTCATGATTGCGACATTGGTGCCGGGCTTCAGCGGCAGATGGAAGGATGCCTCCACATGCGGCGAGCGAATAATATCGATACGGCGCGGATCGATGACAATAAGCTTGGCACCCTGCCGCAGCCGCTTCTTAAGGCGCGAACCGAAGACCGGATGGCCATCGGTCGGATTGGCACCGATGATGACGACCACATCGGACTGTTCGACGCTGTCGAAATTCTGCGTGCCAGCCGACGTGCCGAAGGCCTGACCGAGCCCATATCCGGTCGGCGAATGGCAGACGCGAGCACAGGTATCGACATTATTATTGCCGAACCCGGCGCGGATCAGCTTCTGGACAAGGTAGGTCTCTTCGTTGGTGCAGCGGGACGATGTGATACCGCCGATCGCTTCGCGGCCATACTGATACTGGATGCGGCGGAACTCGGAAGCGACATGAGCGTAGGCCTCATCCCAGGTCACCTCACGCCAGGGATCCGTCACCTTCTCGCGGATCATCGGATTTAGGATGCGGTCCTTGTGGGTTGAGTAGCCATAGGCGAAGCGACCCTTGACGCAGGAATGGCCGCGGTTTGCCTGCCCATCCTTCCACGGAACCATGCGCACCAGCTCTTCGCCGCGCATTTCCGCCTTGAAGGAGCAGCCGACGCCGCAATAAGCGCAGGTCGTGACAGCTGAATGTTCCGGCTGGCCGATGCGGATGACTGATTTTTCCGTCAGCGTCGCCGTCGGGCAAGCCTGCACGCAGGCGCCGCAGGACACGCATTCGGAATCGACGAAATGCTCGTGCATACCAGGCGAAACGCGAGACCCGAAACCACGCCCCTCGATCGTCAGCGCGAAGGTGCCCTGCACTTCCTCGCAGGCGCGCACGCAACGGGAGCAGACGATGCACTTCGACGGATCATAGGTGAAGTAGGGATTGGACTCGTCCTTCGGCATCCATTTCAGATTGATCTCGCCGCTGTTGCGCGCCTTGACGTGATTGTCGCCCTCATAGCCATAACGCACGTCGCGCAGACCGACGGCGCCTGCCATATCCTGCAGCTCGCAATCACCATTGGCCGCACAGGTCAGACAGTCGAGCGGATGGTCGGAGATATAAAGCTCCATGACGCCGCGGCGGATATTCTTCAGCCGCTCCGTCTGCGTATGGACGACGATGCCGGACGCCACCGGCGTGGTGCAGGAGGCGGGCGTTCCGTTGCGGCCGTCGATTTCGATCAGACAGAGACGGCAGGAACCGAAGGCATCGACCATATCGGTCGCGCAGAGCTTCGGCACCTGAATGCCGGCCTCCATCGAGGCGCGCATGATCGAGGTTCCCTCGGGAACCGTCACCTGCCGGCCGTCGATGGTCAGCGTCACCATCGTTTCGGATTTCGAAGCCGGCGTTCCGTAGTCGATTTCATGAATGAGAGACATGGCCTATTCCGCCGCTTCAATGAGAGGGACCGGAGCAAAATCGTCCGGGAAGTGCGTCATGGCGCTCAGCACCGGATAGGGCGTGAAACCACCAAGCGCGCAGAGCGAACCGAACTTCATCGTGTTGCAGAGATCTGCGAGCAACTCACGGTTCTTTTCAGGTTCTATACCCCGGGCAATCTTGTCAGCCGTTTCGACCCCTCGGGTCGAGCCGATGCGGCAGGGCGTGCACTTGCCGCAACTTTCCACCGCGCAGAATTCCATCGCGAAACGCGCCTGCTTCAGCATATCGGCCGTATCGTCGAAGATGACGAGACCGGCATGGCCGATAAGGCCGTCCTCGGCTGCAAAGGCCTCATAGTCGAACGGCGTGTCGAAGAGCGCCCGCGGGAAATAGGCACCGAGCGGCCCGCCCACCTGTACCGCCTTCACCGGCCGGCCGGACGCCGTGCCGCCGCCGATCTTCTCGACGATATCGCCGAGCGAAAGACCGAAGGCAGTTTCGTAGAGACCGCCATATTTTACATTGCCGGCGATCTGCAGCGGGATGGTGCCGCGTGACCGGCCCATGCCGAAATCGCGATAGAAGGCGGCCCCCTTGTCCATGATCACAGGTACGGACGCGAGTGAGATCACGTTGTTGATGACGGTCGGACAGTTGAACAGGCCCTTATGCGCCGGCAGCGGTGGCTTGGCGCGCACGATGCCCCGCTTGCCTTCGAGGCTGTTGAGCAGCGCCGTTTCCTCGCCGCATACATAAGCACCCGCACCGGTGCGGATCTCCATGTCGAATCCCTTGCCGGAGCCGAGCACCGAAGCGCCCAGAATGCCGGCCTTGCGGGCGATCTCCACCGCCTGCGTCATCGTGGCGATCGCATGCGGATATTCCGAGCGCGTATAGACAAAACCTTTCGTGGCGCCAGTCGCAAGCCCGGCAATCGCCATGCCTTCGATGAGCACGAAAGGATCGCCTTCCATGATCATCCTGTCGGCAAAGGTACCGCTGTCGCCCTCATCTGCATTGCAGACGATATATTTGCGCGAACCCGCCGCATCGAGCACTGTCTTCCATTTGATGCCGGTCGGAAAGCCCGCGCCGCCACGACCGCGAAGGCCGGAATCGGTGACTTCCTTGACGACATCGGCAGGCTGCATCGACACTGCACGGCGAAGACCGGCAAGCCCACCGTGGGCCTCGTAATCGTCAAGCGAAAGCGGATCGGTAATGCCGCAGCGGGCGAAGGTGAGACGGCTCTGGCCTTTCAGGAACGGGAGGTCCTCGACCTCCCCAAGACAGATCGCATGCGCCCCGCCGTCCATCAGTCCCGCGTCGAACAGCCCGGCGACATCCTTCGCCTTGACCGGCCCATAGCCGATCCGTTTCCCGGATATCTCAACCTCGACCAGCGGCTCCAGCCAGAACATTCCGCGCGAGCCGTTGCGCACGACGGTCGCATCGAGGCCGCGGGCGGCGATCTCCTGGGTAATCGCCATTGCCACCTTCTCGGCCCCGAGCGAGAGCGCTGCGGCATCGCGCGGAACATAAATCTTCACAGTCATCGGCGCGCCTCCTCGACGAGTTCGGCCGCCAGTTCGTCATCGACGCGGCCATGCACCTCGCCATCGAACATGGCGGCCGGCGCGCAGGCACAGAGACCGAGACAGTAAACGGGCTCCAGCGTGACGCTGCCGTCGAGTGTCGTCTGATGAAAATCGATGCCGAGCAGGATCTTGATACGCTCGGCCAGAGCATCGCCACCCATCGACTGGCAGGCTTCGGCGCGACAGAGCTTCAGCACGTGCCGACCGGCGGGATGATCACGATAATCATGATAGAAGGTTACGACACCGTGGACCTCGGCGCGAGAAAGATTGAGCTCGTCAGCGATGACTGGCAGGGCCTCCTGCGGCACGTAACCGAACTCGTCCTGAACCTCATGCAGAATGGGGAGCAGTGGGCCTTCGAGGGATCGAAGATCAGCTACGATCGAGCGGATACGCCCGGCGATATCGCCCTGAGCGATACGTATGTTCATAAGCAGCCTCCCTTCGGCTTGCGCGTTCCGTGAAAACCGCAAAACTCCCCATGTCATTGCGAATTCTACCGAACTGTTTCAGGGAAGCGGGCCGCAATCAATAAAGCAGTCTTGTTGCTTGATAGCTTTTTTCTATCAAAGTTCCGCGCCTTCAACGAGTGTTCTTGCTTCATGCAACAAGGCGGAGACAAGCGGCGTGAAAGGTTCCCGATAAGGAGCGACAAGACCGACGAGATGATGCGCCTCCGGCTCGACGATCGGGATCATCCGGATCTCCGCAGGAAAGCCGAATGATATCGCAACGTTACGCGGCATGATGCTTGCCCAGCGGCCAGTCCGCACGTGCGAAAAAAGAACGATCATTGAATTCGATTCGAGTGTCGGATGGACTGTCGCGCCTGCTTCGGCCAAATGCCGGTTGATGATACGCCGGTTCTGCATGTCAGCCGTCAATAGGCAAAGCCGAAGATCCCCCACTTCACGCCATGTCACACTCTCGCGATCCGAGAGCGGACTGCCAGCGGCGGTGATGAGATTATAGCGCTCCGCATAGAGCGGCACCGAAGTGACGCGCCCGAGCGGCTCGTTTTCCAGATAGGTGATGCCGGCATCGATCTCGAGATTTTCGAGCATGCTCAGCACCTGCAGCGAATTGCGCGAGACGATGGAGAAGGTGACGTCGGGATGCCTTTCCTGGAAAGGCGTCGTGATTCGCGACAGCATTGCGAGCGCGGTCGGGATGGAAGCCAGACGCAGGTGGCCGGAGAGACCTTTGCGGGCGGCGCGCATTTCCTCGCGCATCGTGCGCGTGTCGCCGACGATGCGGCGCGCCCATTCAAGCACGCGCTGCCCTTCCGGCGTCAATCCCTGAAAGCGGGAGCCGCGCTGCACCAGCATGACGCCCAGCTGATCTTCGAGCTGGCGAATGGCGGCCGAGAGCGTGGGTTGGGAGACGCCGCATTCCTCTGCCGCACGACCGAAATGTTTCTCGTTGGCGAGTGCGATGAAGAATTCCAGCTTGTCGATCATCCGGCCTCCTGCCGAATTCGGGATGAGGCCTATCTTTGCGGCTTGCCGGCCGCTTCGCAAGAGCCGGCAGGCTCAGCCCGTCTCGGCAACCGGAAAGAGACTGAAAAGTGATTCGAGGAAAGCCATGACGCTTTCATTGCCCATGCTGTAATAGACAAGCCGCCCTTCGCGCCTCGTATTGACGAGACCTTCGAGCCTCAGTCGCGCAAGCTGCTGAGACACCATAGCCTGCTGTATACCAAGGATATCCTCGATTTCGCCGACCGTCTTTTCCCCTTCCGACAGGATACAGAGGATGAGCAACCGGGTCTGATGGGCTAGCGCCTTCAGGAGATCGCTCGCCTCGTGGGCTTTGTCAGCAAGCTTCTGCAAGTCCTGGCCGGTCATGCCCGGCTTCGGTTTAGGCAATGGCATTTGCTTCTCGGAAGGAGGTAATAGGATAGATCAGTACAATATCATATTCGCAGAAGCGAATTCGTCAAATGTCGCGAAATCCCAAAAAAAGTCCAAACAAATCAGCAAATAAGCTGGCCACCATTGATCTCCAGGACTTGACCTGTGATGTAACCGGAGAGTGATGGAGCCGCTAGGAAGAGATAGGCGGGGGCACAATCCTCCGCCGTTCCGAGCCGCTGCAGTGGTATCGACTTGCGGGTCTGCTCCAGCTTTTCACGCGATGAATAGCGTGCATGGAAATCGGTTTCGATCGTGCCGGGCGAGACGCAGTTGACCCTTATACCATCAGGCGCAAGCTCTCGGGCCAGCGCTTTCGAATAGGTCGCAACAAATGCCTTCGATGCGGAATAGATTGCAGAACCCGGGCTTCCGCCCGTCAGCGCCGAAATCGAAACCGTATTGACGATAGCAGCGCCCTGCGCCGCCCGGAGCGCTGGAAGCAACGCCCGCGTCAACTCCACCACCGACGTTTGGTTGAGGCGCACGACAGTCTCATAATCGGCATCGGTCAGCTCACCGGCCGGAAAACGCCCATGCATCGTGCCGGCGTTGTTGACCAGCACATGCACCTTGTCGAAGAATTCGAGCGCCTCTTCCGCAAACTGCGCAGCCCCGCTCGGCTGCAGGAAATCTGCCGGCAACAGCAGGGCCCGGCGCTCCGATTCGGCGGTCAGCAGAAAATCCGGCAGTTCGCGTTCCCCTTGGCGCCCGATATGGACAAGCACGCGCGCACCGCAATCCAGAAACTGTCGGGCAACTTCGAGGCCGATACCGCGGCCTGCACCTGTCACGACGACATTGCGGTTTTCGAACAATTTGGGATGAAACACGAAGCTCTCCTCCTTACGGGCCGGCCCGCCGCTTGCGCTATCAGGCCTAACATATGCGGCCATCAGCCAAAAGAAAGCCCGAAGGTCTATGCCCCCGGGTCGAGAAGCCGCGCGCCAGCACCTTGCCTGCCGAGCACGTCGAAGGGATTGCGCAGCGGACAGGCGTCGATCGAGAGGCAGCCGCAGCCAATGCAGCTCGTCAGATGGTCGCGCAGCAGGCTCAGCTGCTTGATGCGCGCATCGAGATCATCCTTCCAGAGCGCCGACAGTTTCTGCCAATCCTCGACTGTCGGCGTCCGGCTCTGCGGCAGAGTCTCGAAGGCAGTCTGGATTTCGGCAAGCGGAATGCCGACGCGTTGCGCCACCTTGATAATGCCGAGGCGCCGTAATACATCGCGGCCGTAGCGGCGCTGGTTGCCGCGGGTGCGGATGCTGGAGATCAGCCCCTTCGCCTCGTAGAAATGCAGGGCGGAAACCGCAAGTCCGCTGCGCTCTGCCACCTCGCCCACCGTCAGGAGCCTGCTCAGGGAGAATGCCGGATTTTGCCGCATGGCCTATTGACCTCAATATTAGTTGAGGTTTTATAGACTGCGCTCCCGAGGCCGTAAAGCCGAAACGAGAAGGAGCAATGCATGCAGAAACCGATGAGGCTTGCCGTCATCTACGGCAGTACGCGCGAGGGGCGCATCTGCGACAGGGTTGTGAAATGGCTCGAAAGAGAGCTGACCCGCTTTCCGCAATTCGAGATCGACATCATCGACCCGCTGGCATTTTCGCTGCCGCGAGAGCATGCACCGCATCATCCGGAGGCAAGACGGCTTGCTGACAGGCTCCATCAGGCCGATGGCTTCATTCTCGTCACGCCGGAATATAACCACAGCTTCACCGCTTCCCTGAAATTCCTCATCGATCTCTTCGCCGAGCCCTGGCACGGCAAGCCGATCGCCTTCGTCTGCTATGGCGGCGTCTCCGGCGGATTGCGGGCGGTCGAACAGCTCCGCCTCGTCTTTGCAGAGCTTCATGCCGTCACGATCTGCGGTGCCGTCAGCTTCAGTTCCCCCTGGCGCCGTTTCGACAATGACGGCCGGCTGCAGGATCCAGAGGACGCATTGCGCCGGCTTTCCCGAATGATGGCCCAGTTGCAATGGTGGACTGAGGCGCTGATCACTGCCCGCAGTGACTCTCCTTATGCCGGCATCGCCGCCTGAGACAACGACATCCGATTCCGTTTCTGGCAGGTACGGAACCGGCTGGACACCCGGACAGGACCTCCGTCCGGGTGTTTCCTTCCTCTGACACCGACAGGTGCGCCCGAACTGCCATTGCCCTCTTTCCGACCGTGTAGCCGGATAGGAATTTTACGGTTGCGGTATCGCAGGCCCGGTGCTAGCTTCCGCCACAATTTCACGGGGGAGCTCCGAATTGCCGGGGCTGAGATGTGAGGCGCATGCCTCCGGACCCTTCAAAGCTGATCTGGGTAATGCCAGCGGAGCGAGGTCTAGATGTTTTCCGGCGCACAAGTGTCTCTATATCCGATGTCCGGCAATTTCGTCGGCATCATCCTTGACGCGATCAAGGCTCTCGAGCCCTATCGCGATCATCTTCGTATCGAAACCGACGATATTTCCACGCTGATGGTCGGCCCGCATGATGTGCTGTTTGCCGCCATGCGCGATCTCTTCGTCTCGGCTGCCGCAAGCGGCGAGCATTGCGTGTTGTCCGCCGCGATCTCGCGCGGCTGCCCCGGCGAACCGGATGATGCGATCTGCGGCGCCGGCCTGTCTTCCATCCGATCCGAGCCGCTCGCCGAGCGGGTGGAAGCCGCGATCACGGCAGTCAGGGACACCACAGAAACCGGCCAGCCAACGGCCGCCCAATTTTCTCTGTACGTTATGGGAACGGGCACCCATATGGACGAGATCTACGGCTGCATCGATTTCCTGAAGCGCTCGGGCACATTCGACCGCTCCAAGAATTTCTGCACCAAGCTGCGCGGCGATGCCGGCGCGATCTTCGCGACCATCCATGAAGCCTTCTATCGCTTCGGCGATCCCGAAGGTCATGTGACGCTGGATATCACGGTCTCCGCGAACAGCCCGAGCAAAGCCTGAGACGCTTGACGGCAATGACCTTATCGAAACCGGATTCGACATTTGCGCCACTGAGGCGGGCCTTGCCCGCCATTCTTGCCGTGCTTGCCTTCCTGGCCGTCTGGGAGCTCTATGTGGATCTCTCCGGCATCAAACCCTCCATCCTGCCCTCGCCTTCGCGCATCCTTACGCAGGGCTGGCTGAACAGGCAGGCGCTGCTCGACAATACCTGGCCGACGCTTGGCGCGACGCTCGGCGGTTTCGCTTTGTCGCTGGTCTTCGCCTTCGCCTCGTCGGTGCTGATGGATTTCGTGCCCTTCATGCGCCGCGCGCTGCTGCCGCTCTTCATCGTCAGCCAGACATTGCCGCTGGTCGCGATCGCCCCTCTCGTCGTGCTCTGGTTCGGTTTCGGGCTGCTGCCGAAGCTTCTGCTCGTCGCTCTCGTCACCTTCTTTCCGCTGCTGGTCGCCCTGCTGCAGGGTTATGAAGCGACGGACCGGGATATCGCCGAGCTTCTGAGTTCGATGAAGGCAAGCCGCTGGCGCATCTTCTGCCTGGCAAGGCTTCCCTCCGCCATGCCTTTCTTCTTTGCCGGCCTGCGCATTTCGATCACCTATGCTGTGGTCGGCGCCATCTTCGCCGAATATGCAGGCGCCGCACGTGGCCTCGGGATCTATATCCTCAATGCCAAGAACAATTTCCGGCCCGACCTCGTGCTTGCCGCCGTCGTCGTGAGCGCCCTCCTGACCCTTTGCCTCTTCGGTCTCACGCTGGCGGTGCAGCGTTTCGTCATGCCCTGGCAATCTCCCGCGGAGAAACGCCCATGAGCGGGATGCTTGAGTTGAAGAATGTCTCGAAGTCCTTCGACGGCATGGAAGTGCTGAAGGATATTTCTCTTCATATCGCCAGAGGTGAATTCGTCTCGATCGTCGGCCCCTCCGGCTCCGGCAAGTCGACGATCCTCCGTCTGCTGACACAGGCGCTGCAGGCTGATAAAGGCGACATTCTTTTTGACGGTATGCCTCTTTCGCAAGCGGCGCACGCATTCGCCTTCATGCCCCAGCGCGATGCGCTGATGCCGTGGCGAAGCGTCATCGACAATGCGATCCTTGGCCTCGAAGTGCACGGCATGCGCCGCAGCCAGGCGCGAGCGGTTGCCGCCCCTCTCTTTGAACGCTTCGGCCTCGCCGGTTTCGAAAATCACTATCCCGCGGCCCTTTCAGGCGGCATGCGCCAGCGCGCGGCCCTGCTGCGCACCGTGATCCAGCGGCAGGACATGCTGCTGCTCGACGAGCCCTTCGGGGCACTCGACGCACTGACCCGCACCCAGATGCAGGAATGGCTGCAGGGCATGTGGACAGATCATCGCTGGACGGCCCTGCTGATCACCCATGATGTGCGGGAAGCCGTTTTCCTGTCTGACCGCATCTATGTGCTTTCCGCCCGCCCGGCGGCCGTGATCAGGGAGTTCGAAGTGCCGCTGAAAAGGCCGCGCACGCTTGCCGATCTCGGCTCCCCGGCCGCCCAGGCGATCGAAACCGAAATTCTTCAAACATTGCTGCATCCGCAAAGAACCTGAGGAGGTCCCGATGCTTCTCACCCGCCGACAGACCCTTTTTGCCGCCATGGCCGCAAGCCTCGCCGGTCGCACTGCCTTCGCCCAATCCGCCGCCAAGGTGCGCATGGCGCTCGACTGGACGCCGAACACCAATCATATCGGCATCTATGTCGCCAAGGCGAAGGGCTTCTATGAGGCCGCCGGCCTCGATGTCGAGATTCTGCCCTATGCCGATACCAGCGCTGGCACGCTGGTCGCGAACGGCGTTGCCGATTTCGGCATTTGCGGAGAGATCGAGACCTTTACCCAGCGCGCCGCCGGCGCTGATGTAAAACTCGTCTATGCCGTCGTGCAGACGGAAACCGGCAGGCTGATCTTCAAGGGCGGCCGCAACGATATCAAAAGCCCTAGGGATCTGGACGGAAAAACCTATGGTGGCTTCGGCGGCGCATGGGAGGAGGCGCTCGTCTCCGCGATGATCCGCAACGACGGCGGCAAGGGCACCTTCCAGAATGTCACGCTCGGCACCTCGGCCTATGAGGCGCTCGATAACGGCGCCGTGGACTTCACGCTGGAAATCTACACCTGGGAGGGCATTGCCGCCCAGCTGGAGAGCCGGCAGGTCGGCCGCTGGCGCTATAGCGATTACGGCATTCCCGACGAACAGACGACCGCGATCGCTTCCAGCGACGCCTATCTCTCGGCCAATCCGCAAAATGCCCGCGCCTTCATCCAGGCAACGCTCAAGGGCTACGCCTATTCGGTCGACAATCCGGACGAGGCCTGTGACCTTCTGATTGCCGGCAGCAACGGCGCGTTGCTGAATACCGAACTGGTCAAGGCATCGCAAAAAGCGCTGGTCGAGGGGCATTTCCTCAAGGGCGAAAATGGCATGATCGGCATCATCGATCCAGCCAAGGCCGAAGCGATCGGCGCTTTCCTGTTCGACCATGGCATCCTGCTCGATGCCAATGGTGCGGCGCTGAAGGAAAAGCCCGACTTTTCCGGCTATTACACCAACGATCTGCTTGGCTGAGATGACCCTGCCCTTGCCGGCAGCAGCTTTCCGCTGCAAAGTCCGGCAAGGAGCGAGGGAGTGACATGCAGCAGCAGGACCGGGTGGCCGGAGCGGATTTCTTGCGTGCAGCAGCCTGCCTGCTTGTCCTCATCCACCATCTCATTCTGCGTATCGACCTCAACAAGACCGAGGGATTGCAGCCGACGCTGACTGCCTTGCGCTTCGGCAATTTCGGCGTCGCCATCTTCTTCATCCTCAGCGGTTTCCTGCTGGCCTTGCCGTTCTGGCGTTCCCTTGATGCCGGTTGCGCCATGGCTGATCTGCGCACCTATGTGCTGCGTCGCGCGGCCCGCATCGTGCCCGGTTATTGGGTGGCTTTGACGGCGGGCTTCCTTCTCAGCATTACGCTGCTTGGGCATGCACTGACGCCGGAGCTCGTTATGCGCTATGTCAACGGTCTCTTTTTCATGAGCCAGTGGCACTGGCGCACCTTCTTTCCTGTCGAAGGCAACGGCCCGCTCTGGTCCATATCTTTCGAAGTAACGAGTTATGTGCTGCTGCCGCTTGGCTTCCTCTGGCTTTTCGCTATCCCGGAAAAACGCCGTTCTCCGCTCGTCACGCGCCTTGCCTGGCTCGGCATCATTGCCGTGACGCTGCTTGCCCACGAAACCTTCCGTACGCTCGTTCCCCCCAATGAGATTGACCGTGGCTGGCAGTTTGGCATGCAGGGCGGCGCGAAGGAGTGGATGCCGAACTATAATCCCTTCGGTTTCTTCGCCGTTTTTGCGCTCGGTGCGCTCGCTGCCGGCATTCAGATCATGTTGCCGCGAAAGCGTCAGATCTGGTTCGACATTGTTGCCCTCGTGTGCCTGATTACCGCCGGCTTCCAACTGCCGCTTTCGACAGGCGGACCTTGGGAAGCCTATGGATGGCTCGGGATCCCCTACGCCTTTCCGCTGTTTCCGGTTATGATTGCTGTTGCGCTTGTCGCCCTCTCGCGCTCCGTGCTGCTTGCGGCATTGCTCGACAATGCTCTCATGCGCTTCACGGCAACCATCTCATTCGGCATCTATATCTGGCAGGACATTGTTCTGACCTCGCTGCAGACGATCTCTCCGGCCCTATTCGGGATCGGTAAAGACGATCCGCTACGAGACTGGTTTATCGGCTGCACCTTTGCGACGGCTATCATTTTTCTTCTCGCAAGCTTCAGCTATTTCGCTGTCGAACGACAGGCAATACGGCGTGCCGCACGCATAACGCGCAAGAATTCAGCCATTACTCAATATAGTTAATTCCCAACCAACCAAAAATATCAGGGAGATATTTCGAATACTCCCAAATTTGGCTCTGCTATGGTTACGAAAACATTAAGGAAGCGGGTGACAAATCGATCCCGTCCATGTATTTGTGCCAACGCGACGCAATATGCGAGTATTTCCACGGACGTTGCTTAATGAACGTGTTTACTTCAAATAAGCTTCAAGACACGGCTTTCTCTGCAAAAGCAGTGAAGATGAACGCTCTCGACGCAGCGAATTCCAACATTCGCCAGCCCGAGAGCTTTGCCTCATTGGATGGCCGGAACAGGCTTCAGCTTGGCTTGAAGAGAGCTTTCGACATTTTCGGTGCAACAAGCGCCCTGGTCGTCCTGTTTCCCGTCCTTCTGACGATTGCGCTTCTCATTGTGATCGATGATGGCGGGCCGGTGTTTTTCCGGCAGATTCGCTGGGGCCTGAAGGGCAGCAAGATCACCGTCTACAAGTTCCGCTCAATGCGTGCAGATCTCTGCGATCCCACCGGCGTCGAACAAACCGTCAAGGGTGATCGGCGCGTGACGCGGATCGGCGCCTTCCTGCGCAAGACCAACATCGACGAACTTCCGCAGCTTCTCAACGTCATCAAAGGCGATATGTCGCTCGTCGGTCCTCGTTGCCATGCCATCAACATGCGCGCAGCCGGCATGCTCTACGAGGAACTGGTGCCCGAATATCATTACCGCCATCTGATGCGGCCGGGCATTACCGGCCTCGCCCAGACGCGCGGCTGGCGCGGTCCGACGGAGCGCCCGACAGAGGCACGCGCCCGCATCGCCAGCGATATCTATTACATCAGAAATTTCAGCCTCCGGCTGGATATGAAGATCCTGTTCGGCACACTGCTCTCCGAGCTGCGCGGCGGCACCGGCTTCTGAGATATCCAATTTTCTCGGACCAGATCGATCAGACAGGCGGAGAAATACCGCCTGTTTTGTTTTTGCAGTATTCGCCAGGATAAGCGCAACTTGTCCGCATAAAAAAACGGCCTTGAAGGCCGCTTTTCTGTTCAATCTATAATGTCTGCCTGAACCGATTAGTCCTGACCGACCATGCCCTGCAGACGGGTCATTTCCATGATGAAGTGCTCAAGCTTGGACTTGTGTTCGTGATGCACGACATCCTCAAGTTCCATCTTCGCAGCTTCGATGCGGCGAGTGAGTTCATCCTTGTTGAGCTCTTGGACAGGAACAGCGGATTCAGCAAGCAGCGTGCAGCCCGTCGGCAGGATGTCGGCGAAACCGCCGAACACGACGTAGTCCTGCTTTGAGCCGGCAGAGGAACGAACGCTCACAATGCCCGGCTTGATGGTCGTCATCGTCGGCGCATGATTGGCCATGACCGTCATTTCGCCTTCGGTGGCGGGAATGACGACCTCGGTCACCATTTCCGACAGCAGCAGACGCTCCGGCGAAACGAGCTCAAAGTTGAAATTGTCAGCCATCAGTGACTTACCTTCTCGGCTATGGCTTCTGCATCTTGCAGTTTGGTCCCGCAGAACGGGCAGTGCATTATCGCATGATCGAGATATCCGAGGCCTTCCTCGGTCTGAGCCAGCCCGACAACCATCATCATCACGCCACTATCGGCACGGTAGATGGTCGGCGCTGCCGGTTCAGGAAGCTCCGCCACGACACTTTTGAGGGTGTCGCAGCAGAATATCTCGTCCTGAGCGTCGCTCATCAAGCAGCAGCGAGCTTCTTGGCCTTCTCAACGGCTTCGTCGATCGAACCAACCATGTAGAAAGCAGCTTCCGGCAGGTGGTCGTACTCGCCGTTGACGAGGCCCTTGAAGCCCTTGATCGTGTCTTCGAGAGCAACCAGCTTGCCCGGCGAACCGGTGAAGACTTCAGCAACGAAGAATGGCTGAGACAGGAAGCGCTCGATCTTGCGGGCGCGGGCAACCGACAGCTTGTCTTCTTCAGACAGTTCGTCCATGCCCAGGATGGCGATGATGTCCTGCAGAGACTTGTAGCGCTGCAGGGTCGACTGAACCTTACGAGCGATTTCATAGTGCTCTTCGCCGACGACCAGCGGATCAAGCATGCGCGACGTAGAGTCGAGCGGGTCAACCGCCGGGTAGATACCCTTTTCAGCGATCGAGCGCGACAGAACCGTCGTTGCATCCAGGTGGGCGAACGAGGTTGCCGGTGCCGGGTCGGTCAAGTCGTCGGCCGGAACGTAAATGGCCTGAACCGAAGTGATCGAGCCCGTCGTCGTCGTGGTGATGCGTTCCTGCATCTGACCCATGTCGGTTGCGAGCGTCGGCTGATAACCCACAGCCGAAGGAATACGGCCGAGCAGAGCCGACACTTCCGAGCCAGCCTGCGTGAAGCGGAAGATGTTGTCGACGAAGAACAGAACGTCCTGGCCCTGGTCGCGGAAGTGTTCAGCAACCGTCAGACCCGTCAGAGCGACACGAGCACGTGCGCCCGGCGGTTCGTTCATCTGGCCGTAAACCAGCGCAGCCTTGGAACCCTCGCCGCCGCCATGCTTGTTGACGCCCGATTCGATCATTTCGTGGTAAAGGTCGTTGCCTTCGCGGGTGCGTTCACCGACGCCTGCAAAAACCGAATAACCACCGTGCGCCTTGGCGACGTTGTTGATCAGTTCCATGATGAGAACGGTCTTGCCGACGCCTGCGCCGCCGAACAGGCCGATCTTGCCGCCCTTTGCGTAGGGAGCGAGAAGGTCGACGACCTTGATGCCGGTGACGAGGATCTGCGCTTCCGTGGACTGCTCGACGTAAGCCGGAGCATCCTGGTGAATGGCGCGCTTGTGAGCGGTGTTCAGCGGACCAGCTTCGTCGACCGGCTCGCCGATGACGTTCATGATACGGCCGAGCGTTTCGTCGCCAACCGGAACCGAGATCGGAGCGCCCGTATCGCTAACCTGCTGGCCGCGAACGAGACCTTCGGTCGAGTCCATGGCGATCGTGCGGACTTCGTTTTCGCCCAGATGCTGAGCGACTTCGAGAACCAGGCGATTGCCGTTGTTGTCGGTTTCGAGCGCGTTCAAAATCGCCGGCAGTTCGCCTTCGAAAGCAACGTCGACGACGGCGCCGATAACCTGGGTGACTTTGCCGACAGAGCGGGTAGCTGCCTCAGCCATTTTCTTACCCTCTTTTCCTAACTCAGAGCGCTTCCGCGCCCGAAATGATTTCAATCAGTTCCTTGGTGATCTGCGCCTGACGCTGACGGTTGTAGCTCAGCGTCAGCTTGTTGATCATCTCACCAGCATTGCGCGTCGCATTGTCCATCGCGCTCATCTTGGCGCCCATTTCGCCCGCGACGTTCTCAAGGAGAGCGCGGAAGATCTGGACAGAGATATTGCGCGGGATCAGTTCGTCGAGGATCGACGCCGGATCCGGCTCGTATTCATAGACAGCGCCGGCATGGGCTGCATCTTCGGTGACGGCTTCAGGAGCCTTGGCCGGGATGAGCTGCTGGGCGGTCGGGACCTGACTGATCACCGACTTGAATTCCGAGTAGAACAGCGTGCAGACATCGAACTCACCGGCTTCGAACATCTCGATGATGCGCTTGCCGATCTGGTCGGCATTCTCGAAACCGATCTTCTTGACTTCGCGCAGCTCCTTGCGCTCGACGATCATCGACGCGAATTCGCGACGGAGGATGTCATAGCCCTTCTTGCCGACGGTCATGATCTTGACCGTCTTGCCTTCGGTGACCAGCTTGCGGACGTGGTCACGCGCAAAGCGCGCAATCTGCGAATTGAAGCCGCCACACAGCCCGCGTTCGGCCGTGCAGACGACGAGCAGGTGTACCTGATCCTTGCCCGTACCGGTCATCAGGACCGGCGCGCCGTCCGTATCGGTAAGGGCCTTGGCGATATTCGCCAGGACCGCACCCATACGCTGCGAATAAGGCCGGGCGGCCTCGGCCGCCTCCTGCGCACGCCGAAGCTTCGCCGCGGCGACCATCTTCATCGCCTTGGTGATCTTCTGCGTCGCCTTGACGGAGGCGATCCGGTTTTTCAGATCCTTAAGTGAAGGCATCCGTTATCCGTCCTAACCTAGGGCCCGATTACTGGAAAGACTTGGCGAAGCTGTCGAGAGCAGCTGTAAGCTTGCCCTTCGTCGCGTCGCTGATAGCCTTTTCCGTGCGGATCGCATCGAGGATGGCAGAGCCTTCCGAACGCAGATAGGACAACAGGCCCTGTTCGAACTTGCCGACCTGAGTGACCGGCAGCTTGTCGAGGTAGCCATTGACGCCTGCGAAGATCACGGCGACCTGTTCTTCCGTCTTCAGCGGCGAGAACTGCGGCTGCTTCAGGAGTTCGGTCAGGCGCGCACCACGGTTCAGCAGGCGCTGCGTCGCAGCATCGAGGTCCGAACCGAACTGGGCGAAGGCGGCCATTTCGCGATACTGGGCGAGTTCGCCCTTGATCGAGCCGGCAACCTGCTTCATCGCCTTGATCTGCGCCGAAGAACCGACGCGCGAGACCGACAGACCGACGTTAACGGCCGGACGGATACCCTGATAGAACAGGTCGGTTTCGAGGAAGATCTGGCCGTCGGTGATCGAGATCACGTTGGTCGGAATGAAGGCCGAAACGTCGTTACCCTGCGTTTCGATGACCGGAAGAGCGGTGAGCGAGCCGGCACCCTTGTCGTCGTTCATCTTTGCAGCGCGCTCGAGGAGACGCGAGTGCAGGTAGAAAACGTCGCCCGGATAAGCTTCGCGGCCCGGCGGGCGGCGCAGCAGCAGCGACATCTGACGGTAAGCGACAGCCTGCTTGGACAGGTCATCATAGCCAATCAGCGCGTGCTGGGCGTTGTCACGGAAGTATTCGCCCATTGCGCAACCTGCGAACGGAGCAAGATACTGCATCGGAGCCGGATCGGAAGCCGTAGCGGCAACAACAATCGAGTACTTCAGCGCGCCGCGCTCTTCCAGAACCTTGACGAACTGGGCAACGGTGGAACGCTTCTGGCCGATGGCAACGTAGACGCAGAAAAGCTTGTCCTGATCCGGACCGTTATCATGGATCGGCTTCTGGTTCAGGAACGTATCGAGAATGATCGCGGTCTTGCCGGTCTGGCGGTCGCCGATGACGAGCTCGCGCTGGCCACGGCCAACCGGGATCAGCGCATCGATAGCCTTGAGGCCGGTCGACATCGGCTCATGAACCGACTTGCGCGGAATGATGCCGGGAGCCTTGACGTCGACGCGCGAACGGCGGGTCGCGTTGATCGGGCCCTTGCCATCGATCGGGTTGCCGAGAGCATCGACAACGCGGCCGAGCAGTTCCGGACCAACCGGAACGTCGACGATCGCGCCGGTACGCTTGACAGTGTCGCCTTCCTTGATGTCGCGGTCGGAGCCGAAAATAACGACACCGACATTGTCGGATTCAAGGTTCAGCGCCATGCCGCGGATGCCGCCGGGGAACTCGACCATTTCACCAGCCTGAACGTTGTCCAGGCCGTAAACGCGAGCGATACCGTCACCAACGGAGAGAACCTGACCGACTTCCGAGACTTCTGCCTCTTTGCCGAAGTTCTTGATCTGGTCTTTAAGAATTGCGGAAATTTCCGCAGCGCGGATATCCATCAGCCGACCTCTTTCAATGCAAGCTTAAGGGTAGAGAGTTTGGTACGAAGAGACGTGTCAATCTGACGGGACCCGACCTTGACGATCAGACCACCAAGAATTGACGGATCAACCGTGACAGCAATTGCCACGTCTTTGCCGGTGACGCCCTTCAGCGCCGCCTTCAATTCATTTTCCTGCTCTGCGGTCAGAGCATGGGCCGAAGTGACTTCGGCAGAAATTTCGCCACGATGGTTGGCAGCAATGATGCGGAAGGCCTTGATCATGCCAGGCAGAGCAAACAGGCGGCGGTTACGCGCCACGACCTTCAGGAAATTAGCAAAGAAACCCGAGATGCCAGCTTTTTCGCTGAGAGCGACGATGGCCTTGAGCTGATCATCTGCGGAGAAGACCGGGCTCAGGACAAAGCGCTTCAGGTCTTCGCTTTCATCCAGCATGGCCTGGAAACGGTCGAGATCGGCGGTAACGCTGTCGACTGCGCCTTCTTCGAGCGCCAGCTCGAAAAGCGACGAGGCATAGCGCTCTGCAACACCAGAAGTAAGCTGGGACGTGTCTGCCACGGGCACAAATTTCCCTGATTTCAATTCAAAATCGGACTTCCGGCGAGCGCCGAACCTATGACTTTGAATTCGTTTTGATTTCCCCCAGAAATCGCAAGAGAAGCCTCTTGCTTCTTCCGAAATTCGGGGTCCGTCTAACATAGGATGTTCGGACTCGCAACACGCGTAACGTCCGAATACGTGTTTCGCATGATTTTCTGTCAGCAAAATTACGGAAACGCCCGAAAGCAGCCTGCAAATCGCATTATTTTCGGCTTGGATCAGCCTTGAAGGAAGCCGAATACGTGAAGCAGGGGCAATGCGGCTACGGCCGCCTGCACAACCAGAAGTAAATAATTGAGGAGCGTGCTCCCCTTATCGGACAGGATGGAGATGATGCGCGCGAAAGCTGCCATCGCGAAGGAGGCTCCGAGCGCCAGATAGGTCCAGTCCTGCGCCAGCATGATCGCGGCAACACCGAGACCGAGATAGAGGCCGCCCATCGATCGAACTTCGCTATAACCCTCGCGCCGCTCGCCCCGTGGCGCCAGACCGAAGGCCCGCATGGCAAGACCGGGCGCAAACATGATGACGAAGCCGGCAAGGGCGGTGAAGGCCGCAGCACCAAAGGCAAGCTGCTCGCCAAATTCCGTCGGAAAATACAATTCCATGCCTCAACCCCAAATCATCAGCTGATTCTGTGTTTATGCCATGATCGGCCGCATCCGGAAAAGCCAGGGCGGAGATGATCTACAGGAAGCTCTGCGGGTCGATATCGAGCTGCACCTGAACCGAGCCGCGCTCCTTCGGCGATTGTGCGAGCAATGCCCTGAGATAGGCCTGCATGTCGGAATTCCGGCGACCATGCACGAGGAGGCGGAAACGATGGCGTCCACGCACCAGCGCCAACGGCGCCTCCGCCGGCCCCAGAACGGAAATGCCCGAAACCTGGGGTGCCGCGTTGCGCATGCCGCGCGCATGGTTTTCCGCATCCTGCCGCGTGTCTGCCGATACGATGATCGAGGCGAGCCTGCCGAAGGGCGGCAGGGCAGCACGTTCCCGCTCGCCGATTTCACGATCGTAGAAAGCCCGCGCATCGCCGGAGACGATTGCCTGCATGACAGGATGCTGCGGCTGGTAGGTCTGCAGCAGGCCATGGCTCTTCAGGCCCGTTCGACCGGCGCGGCCCGTAACCTGGGACAGAAGCTGAAAGGTCCGCTCCGCCGCGCGAGGGTCGCCATTTGCCAGCCCCAAATCGGAATCGACGATGCCGACCAGCGTCATCAGCGGAAAGTTGTGCCCCTTGGCGACAAGTTGCGTGCCGATGACGATATCCGCCTCGCCCTTGGCGATGGCATCGAGTTCCAGCCGTAGCCGCTTCACCCCGCCCATGATGTCGGAGGAGAGCACGATGGTGCGCGCATCAGGAAAATGCCGCTCCACCTCTTCGGCGATGCGCTCCACACCCGGCCCGCAGGCGACGAGGTGGTCGAGCGTTCCGCATTCCGGGCAAGCCTCCGGCGTCGGCTCGGAATGACCACACTGATGGCATTGCAGCTGCCGGCGAAAGCGATGCTCCACCAGCCAGCTCGAACATTGCGGGCACTGGAAGCGATGGCCGCATACACGGCAGAGCGTCAGCGGCGCGTAGCCGCGACGATTGAGGAAGAGCAGGGCCTGCTCGCCCTTTTCCACCGTCTTGCCGATCGCCCGGATCAGGACCGGCGACAGAAAACCGCCGCGTTCCGGCGCGTGGCGCCGCATGTCGACCAGATGCAGGTCCGGCAGCGCGGCGTCGCCGAAACGCGTCGGCAGATGGATCGTGCTGTAGCGACCGCTCTGGCCGTTGACCTGGCTTTCGACCGAAGGCGTCGCCGAAACGAGTACCACGGGAAAATCGCCGATCCGCGCCCGCACGACCGCCATGTCACGCGCGTTGTAGTAGACACGGTCTTCCTGCTTATAGGCAGGATCATGCTCTTCATCGACAATGATGAGGCCGAGATCCTCGAAAGGCAGGAACAGCGCCGAACGCGCGCCGGCGACGACCCGCACCTCACCGGTTACCGCCTGCCGCCAGACCTTTTCGCGCATACGCGGGGCAAGGTCGGAATGCCATTCGGCAGGTTTCGCGCCGAACCGGTCCTGGAAGCGTTCGAGGAAACTTGCAGTGAGCGCGATCTCGGGCAGCAGGATCAGCACCTGTTTGCCGCGCCTCAGCGTCTCGGCGATCGCCTCGAAATAGACTTCCGTCTTGCCGGAACCTGTCACACCGTCAATCAGCGAAACCGCGAATTCGCCCTTGCGCACTTCGTCCAGAATTTCTTCGGCCGCCTCCTTCTGCGGACCTTCGAGGCGGGCACCGGTAAAGTCCGGATCAGGCTCGGCGACGACAGGTGGCGGCGGCAGGAAGATCGTCTCGAAAATGCCTTGCGCGATCAGCCCATCGACGACGCTGGTGGAAACACCGGCAGCATGCGCAAGGCCGGTCCGTGTCCAGGACAGCCCGTCCGCGGCGGTGTCGAGCACGCGGGCGCGCGCCGGAGTCATCCGCTCCGGCGCGCCGCCGACGAAGCGCAATCCTTCCACCATCGGCTCCGGCTCGAAGGCATTCGGCGCCCTCAGCGCCATGCGCGCCACCAGTCCGGGTGGGGAAAGCGTGTAGGCGGCGACCCAGTCGATGAAATCCCGCATCTCCTTGGTCAGTGGCGGGCAATCGAAGACATGGGTGATCGGCCGGAGCTTCTTCGGATCGACACCATCCTCGCCACCGTCCCAGACGACACCGATCACCTGGCGCGGCCCAAGCGGCACCTGCACGACCGAGCCGGGCTCGACCGCCATGCCCTCAGGCACCGAGTAGGAATAGGGCCTTGGCGCCGGCATCGGCACCAGCACAGGAACCGTGCGGGCCACGGGCGGGGCCTCGAAAAGCGCGCCAAAAAGATCGGACGAATCTGTACTCATCGCGGCAGACCATGCCCGCAACGGCCGTAAATTGGAACCCGCCGACAATGAGGGTTAATCATCATCGTCTTCACCAGCGATCGTTCCCGTCAACCGCATGCCTTCGATCCACGTGGCGCCATTCTCACGGATAACCTTTCGCGGACGAACGCCGCAGCGTTCGCGCACCGCCTCAGCCAGTTGCACCGAATGGGTGACGATCCAGACCTGGCTGCTCTTTGACGCTTCGGCGATCATATCGGCAAGCGGCACCAGCATATCGGGATGCAGGCTCGCCTCCGGCTCGTTCAGGGCGATGAGCGCCGGCAGCCTGTAGGAAAGCAGTGCAGCCGCAAGGCCGAGAAAGCGGATCTGCCCGTCAGACAGTTCACGCGGATGAAAGACGCGGTGCGGGAAATCCGGCAGCATCAGGCCGAACTCTGCCGTCTCGCCCGGCTCAGGCACGACAAGTCTCGCGCCACCGAGCGCCGACGCCAGGATGCGATCAAGCTCGACCGTATCCTGCCGCGTATGGGCGAGCGTCGCAAAGACGGCGGCGAGATTGGCACCATCCTCATCCAGAATGGGACTGGTCACGGCAAGACAAGGATGGCGAAGCGGAGAAGCCCTGTCAGTGCGAAAACCGTGGAAGAAGCGCCAATTGTTGACGATGCGACGGAAGGTGGCAACCTCGGGGAAATGGCCGGCATCCCCGAGCAAAGCAATCGCCGTTTCCGATGTCAGCGCCTCATCTGGATAGTCCTGCATACGCCCAGCACCATCGCGAACGGAAATGCCCGGACCTGCCCGCTTCATCATCGTCACCGCGCGGCGGTCGGTTTCGACGGAAAGCTCTTCAGCTTTGATCTGCGGTTCGAGCGCAAAGCCCGCAGCAGCCTTCGGCGGGCGCAACCCCGCCTCGACATGATATCGGAACGTGACGGCACGCTCCTCGTCAATGATCTCTACTTCCAGACGGATTCGAGCAGGCCCATCGGATGTGCGGCGTGGACCGGACCAGAGCGCCGACAACATGCCGCCCTCCGCGGCTAATTCATAGGCCAGCCGCCCGCGGACCGCCGCCTGCACAAGCTGCAAGGCTCGATAGAGATTGGACTTGCCGGCGCCATTCTCGCCGAGAAACAGCGTCGTATCCGCCAGATCCATGCGGATCGAGCGCAGTGACCGGTAATTCTTGGCAAACATCGAGCGAAGACGCATGTCTCCGCTTTAGCGCAAAGCAACGCTAAAAAGAATGGGCCGCAACGGGCTCCGGCAATAGTTGCCGGGACACAGGCACGAAGCGTGAGTCGCCATCAACAGCCATGTCATAGACCGTGTGCCTTTCCAGCGCCTTCGTCACCTCGTTCAGATCGCCGTCAAGCTCTTCTGCGGGAATGAGATTGCCGATGACGAAATCGAAGCGGTCACCCTTCTTGTTCAGAAGTTCATAGAAGACCGTCATGTCACGCAGTTCGGTCGACCATTTGGCAAACCAGTAGAAAAGCCCGGAATTGCGCGCTGTCATGTGAACAGGGAGGATCGGCAGACCGTATTTACGGGCAAGACCGACCGCCGATGTCTTCCACGGCCGCTCGTTCAATCGCCCATTTGCCCAATAGGCGATACGGCCCGAGGGGAAGAGCACGGTCGCCTTGCCCTCCTTCACCGCATGGTTGGTGAGCTGCAGTGTCTCGCGCGCCTTGAGCTTGCTCTTGAATTCCTCGCGCCATTCGACCGGGATGATCATTTCTGCAAAGCGCGGATTGACGCGCACCGCATCCCGGTTGGCGAAGAACATCATGTCCGGCCGGCGCGTCTTCAGGAGATCGAACACCGCCACGCCATCGGCAATGCCGGTCGGATGATTGCTGACGAGAATGAAGCCGCCGGATGCTGGAATGCGCTCGGCATTGGTGACGTTGATATCGAGCTTCAGCAGGTTGCTCATATATTCGAACGACTGGAAGCCCGGCATGTTGGCAACGTCATTGGCGAATTCGATCGCCTTGTTGTAGCGCAGCAGCGTATAGAGAAACGGCCGCATGAGCGGCCACAGAGGATGGCGGACGATCTTCTGTCCGCGCTCGGCAATCAGCGTATCGACGATATGGCCGGGCTTTCCGTGTGAAACCAGGGCAATCGCTTCCGCGAGCTGTCCAAAGGCCGTCATGGAATCGCGCCGTGCCATGAAAATTCCTGTTTTACGGAAGCTATAAGCTATCTCAATGAATTATGATCGATACATGACAAGGGCTTGGCAAGCATTAGCAATTCCATAACGCCACTGTTTCAGAATTGGCGTCACCGAAAGCAAATTCAAGAGCCAAAACCGTGAATGAACTCCTGATCATCGC
Source organism: Rhizobium sp. CF142 (assembly GCF_000281145.1). Taxonomy (NCBI): domain Bacteria; kingdom Pseudomonadati; phylum Pseudomonadota; class Alphaproteobacteria; order Hyphomicrobiales; family Rhizobiaceae; genus Rhizobium; species Rhizobium sp. CF142. The sequence continues at coordinate 70,494 of NZ_AJWE01000103.1, forward strand.
CGATCCGCACCTGATGACGGAACGCAGCGCCTGGCTCGAAAACCTCGCCCGGGAGCGCCGCCTTTCCGAACACACGCTCGATGCCTATGAGCGCGACACGCGTCAGTTCCTGACCTTCATGACCGGTCATCTCGGTGGCCCGACGACGCTGCGCGATGTCGAAACGCTGCGCCCGGCAGACTTCCGCGCCTTTCTGGCGGCCCGCCGCAAGGAGGGCTCCGGCGCCCGCTCGGTTGCCCGCAATCTCGCCGGCATTCGCTCCTTTCTGCGTCACCTTGAAAAGAAGGGCCTCGTGAATGCGGCAGGCGCCGGCGCCGTGCGATCCCCGAAGCAACCGAAATCTCTTCCGAAGCCTCTGTCGGACAGGCAGGCCATCACCGTTGTCAGCAACGAAGCCCAGCTCCATGACGAGCCATGGATTGCCGCGCGCGATGCCGCCGTCATGACCCTGCTTTATGGTTGCGGCCTGCGCATTTCCGAAGCGCTCGACCTGACGCCCGCCGATATCAGGACCGGCACCACCACGCTGCGCATCACCGGTAAAGGCAACAAGACGCGCCTCGTGCCGTTGTTGCCCATCGTTTCCGAAGCCGTCGAGAAATACCGAGCGCTCTGCCCCTTTCATCTTGCCGAAGGCGAGCCGCTCTTTCGCGGCGCCCGCAGCGGTAAGCTGCAGCCTGCCATCATCCAGCGCGCCATGCAGAAATTGCGCAGTGCCTTCGGCCTGCCGGAAACGGCAACCCCGCATGCGCTGCGCCACTCCTTCGCCACGCATCTGCTGGCCGGCGGTGGCGATCTGCGCACCATTCAGGAGTTGCTCGGCCATGCCAGCCTTTCCACCACGCAGGTCTATACCGGCGTCGATGCATCAAGGCTTCTGGAGGTGTATGATAGGGCGCATCCGCGCGCGTAAGCCTTCGTTAACGCTGTCTCTTAAAGGAATATGCGCAAGCCCGGCGTAGAGCATGAGGCTTGAAGCACATGTGACCGGATTACCATCATGACGATCTCCATCGGCCACCGCATTTTCCATATCGCTCAGCCGGGCAATATCCTGCTCTGGCTGATCGCCGCCTTTCACATGCTGCTTGCCGCCGCATTGCTCGCTGTCGTCTTTTCCGTCACGCCGGCCGATGCCGCCGAGGACAACTGCACCGGAAAGAACCTGCTCACGGAGCTGCAGCAGAACGAACCGGGCCGGTATGCCGAAGCGGTGAAAGAGGCAGATGCCACACCGAACGGCAAAGGCGTTTTCTGGAAGATCGAAAAACCAGGCCTCAAGACGTCCTGGCTGCTCGGCACCATGCACGTCACCGATCCGCGCGTTTTGAACCTGCCGCCCCGCGCGCAGGAAGCCCATGACGGCGCCGATACGATCGTCATCGAGTCCGACGAAATCCTCGATGAGAAGAAGGCCACTGCGTCACTTCTGATGAGACCGGACCTGATGATGTTCACGGACGGCACGACCATCGAAAAGCTTCTTTCACCTGAGGACTATACCCGCCTCGAAGCCGGGCTGAAGCAGCGCGGCATCCCGCTCTCGGCCGTTTCGCGCATGCGCCCTTGGATGATCGCGAGCGCCGTTGCACTTCCCGCCTGCGAGATCGCCCGCAAGGCCAAGGGAGTGCAGTTCCTCGACCAGAAGATCGCGGCCGCTGAAGGCAAGCAGGTCAAGGGGCTGGAAACTCTCGCCGAACAGCTGCAAGCCATGGCCGAGCTGCCGATCGAATTTCATCTGAAGTCGCTCATCGAAACCTTGGAACTCGGAGCCAAGATGAACGACGTTGTCGAAACCATGACCGACATCTATCTCTCCGGCGATATCGGCATGACCATGCCGATGCTAAAGACCGTATCGCCGGAAGGCAGCGAAGAGGACAGCGATTACGCCGCCTTCGAACAGCGCATCATCCTCGACCGCAACAAGGTGATGGCCGAACGCGCCGCCCCCATCCTCGCCAATGGCAACGTCTTCATGGCCGTCGGTGCCCTGCACCTCCCCGGCAAGGATGGTGTCATCGAACTGCTGCGTCAGCAGGGCTTCACGGTCACGGCGGTCAACTGACCGTCGTCCTTCTCAGCCCAGGGTCATGCGCCGCAATACATCTGTCTTCCAATAGAACTGGTGGACCAGCGCACCAAAGACATGCGCGACAATGACGATCCAGAGGATGAGCTTCAGCACGTCGGCATGCAGCGCGCCCAATGCTTCCACACCCAAATAATAGACCGCAATGCCTGAAGCCGGCAGGGCAAGCAGCAGCAGATAGAGGCTCGCGTGCGCCAGCCGTGCCGCGAGCCGAAAGATCGCAGGTTCGTCTGCGGCTTCAGGCGGTACGCCCTGCACGAAGCGCAGTCCGAGCCTCAGGATCGTCATAAGCAGAATTGCGATACCGACATAGGCGTGGATATTGGCCGAAGCGATCTGTTCCGGCGATGGCGTGCCGCCATGGCGGACAAGCCGATACCAGGCATTCATGCCATCAGGCAGAAGAAGGTTGAAGAGGACCAGGAGCACGGACGCCCAGTGAAGGAAACGCTGGGAGAGGCTGTAGCCGGAAACGACGCGATCATTCATTTTCTTGGCTTTCGTCAAATGGTTAGCGAAACTTGCCCACCAAATAAAAACGCCGCCGGCCCGAAGGCAAGCGGCATTATGAATGATTGCTGATATTTAATCTTACATATGGATCGGCTTGAAGAAGGCGGCGAGCGCTGCCTCCTTCACGGCTTCCGACATGGTCGGATGCGCATGGCAGGTACGGCCGAGGTCTTCTGCCGAACCACCGAATTCCATCAGCACGGCAATCTCGTGGATCATCTCGCCGGCGCCGAAGCCGACGATATGGCCGCCGAGCACCCGGTCGGTTTCCTTGTCGGACAGGATCTTCACGAAACCTTCGGTCGCCAGCATCGCGCGGGCGCGGCCGTTTGCCGTGAACGGGAACTTGCCCACCTTGTAAGCGACACCGGCGGCCTTCAGCTCTTCCTCGGTCTTGCCGACGGAGGCGACCTCCGGCTGCGTGTAGACGACGCTCGGAATGACGTCATAGTTCACATGGCCGTGCTGGCCCGCGAGGATTTCGGCGAGCGCGACGCCCTCGTCTTCGGCCTTGTGCGCCAGCATCGGGCCTGTCACCACGTCGCCGATCGCATAGATACCCTCGACACTGGTCTTGAAGTGGCTGTCGATTTCAACGCGACCGCGATTGTCGAGCTTGACGCCCGCTTCTTCGAGACCAAGGCCCGCCGTGTAGGGAATGCGGCCCGTGGAGATCAGGACGACATCGGCTTCAAGCGTCTGCGCAGCGCCGCCGGCGACCGGCTCGAACGTCACCTTGGCGCCCTTGTCGCCCTTTTCGACGCCGGTCACCTTGGAGCTCAGCTTGATGTCGATGCCCTGCTTGCCGAGCATGCGCTGGAATTGCTTGGAGACATCAGCATCCATGGCGCCGAGGATCTTGTCGAGAAATTCGATAACGGTGACCTTGGCGCCGAGGCGCGACCAGACCGAGCCGAGCTCGAGGCCGATCACACCGCCACCGACGACGATCATGGTTTCCGGCACCTTTTCCAGCGCAATGGCGCCGGTCGAGGATACGATGATCTTCTCATCGATATCGACCTTCACGCCCGGAATGCCGGCGACGTCGGAACCCGTGGCAATGACGATGTTCTTGCCTTCGATTTCCTGAACCGTGCCGTCTTCGGCGGTGACCGAGACCTTGCCGGCGGAGACGATCTTGCCGGTGCCGTGGAAGGCATCGATCTTGTTCTTCTTGAAGAGGAAGGCAACGCCGTCGACGTTCGACTTTACCGTCGCATCCTTGTGCGCCAGCATCTTGTCGAGATTGAGCTTCGGAGCAGCAACCTCGATGCCGAGCTCTTCCATATGATGCGTTGCATGGAACATCTCAGAAGCATGCAGCAGCGCCTTGGAGGGAATGCAGCCGACATTCAGGCAGGTGCCGCCGTAAGTGGCGCGCTTCTCGACGACGGCGACCTTGAGGCCGAGCTGCGCAGCCTTGATTGCCGCGACATAGCCGCCAGGGCCGGTTCCGATAACAATCACATCATAGGACATTGCTTTTTCCCTTTACGTTATTGACTAGCGCCCGCCGCTCACATTGAGGATCGCGCCTGTTATGTAAGATGCCGAAGGCGAAAGCAGATAGACGATCGCATCGGCCACCTCTTCCGCCTGTCCGGTTCGCTTCATCGGGATCGATGAAGCCATTTCTTTCGGCCTGTCCGGCTGCCCGCCGGAGGCATGAATATCCGTTTCGATGATGCCAGGCCGGATCGCATTCACCCTGATACCCTCGGCCGCGACCTCCTTCGAAAGTCCGATCGTGAGGGTATCGATGGCTGCCTTCGATGCGGCATAGTCGACATATTGTGCCGGCCCGCCAATCACCGCCGCCATGGAGGAGATATTGACGATCGCGCCACCCTGTCCGCCATGCCGGGTGGACATGCGCCGCACTGCCTCGCCGGCGCAAAGAATCGAACCCGTTACATTGATCCGCATCATGCGTTCGAGACGCTCGGCCGACATTTCATCGACACGCGCGATGTAATCGACAATACCGGCGTTGTTCACCAGTCCATCCAGTCGCCCGAAATGCCTGTCGACCGCCTCGAACATCGAGACGATATCGGCGGCATTGCCGACATCGCCCTTGATTGCGATCGCATCACCGCCAGCCTTCTTGATCTCGGAGACGACGGCATTTGCCGCCTCTTCATTCGAGGCATAGTTCACCGCAACGCGCCAACCGTGACGCGCGGCAGCCAGGCAGGCCGCAGCACCTATGCCACGGCTGCCACCGGTAACGAGAAGAACGGGACTGTCGGTCATTGTGCGCATCCCTTGAAGTCGAGGACGTCCCAGGGAGCGACGGTCGCCTTGCCGACACCCCAGGCGGAAGACTGGCGGATCGCTGGGCCGAGGCCGGGAAAGACGATCTTTTCAGCCGCCGGGCTGTCCCCGGACTGCAGGTTATCGAGCCCGCCATCGGCACTTGCGCGATAGACGAAGCCCTGCCAGACCGTGCAGGCATCGAGATCGGCACCTGTGACGTCGCCATCCGGGCAGTTGAACAGGACCATGCCCATGGTGCGCTCCGGATCGTCCGAGGACATGACATAGCCATCCATGACGACTGAGGTCTTGAACGCGCTGAGCCTGAACTGATGGCTTGACGACACGGCTTCAGACGTAATCGGCGAAAAGCGCAGTTCGTAGGCACCATCGCGATCGGCGTAGATCGCCTTGCCCTGCTTGCACTCGGCGGCAATGGCCGAAACCGGCGCGTAGGAAAGCGCGGCGATCACCATCGCGACTACACTTTTCTGCTTGGTCAGCATGTGCCCTGCCCGTTCATTTGTGGTTCGGCTCTCTGCGCCCGTCGGCATTCTCGGTGACCTGGAAATCCGTCAGCAGCACCAGCGGACGCCCGTCCTTGTCCAGTCCCCAGAACACCGGATAGAAGCCATCGCCCCAGCCGCTCCAGAACATCGCGACATTGCCCTTCTTGCCGGCGATTGGCCGGTGCAGGTCATAGACCCCCTTGTTGGCATCGAGTTCGGAGGCGACCACGTCATAATAGTTCACGTCGGAATCCGGCTTTGCAGCCTGCACCTGCTGCTCGCGTTCCCCGATTAGATCAAGCGTGTCGGCATCCATGTAGCTGCCGAGACCGGCATCGACGGGATAACCGAAGATCTCGTCATCCTTCAGCGTAGCGACATCCTGGCCCGGAATGGTCGCAAGCTCCCAGTGATCGGGCTTACCCTCGGCAAAGCGCATGCTTGCCGCCGCAACCCGACCGAAAGCCTCATAGAGCCGTACCGGATATTCACCGACAGGAACCGTCTTTGCCAGTGCCGGCCGATCCGGCTGTGCCAGCGGATCGGCGGCAACGATACGGCCCGAGGTCAGTTCGACATTGCCCATGTCGATAGTCTTGACGTGGCGTGCAGAAAGCTCCGCATCATCAAGCGACACGAAGTCGAAATTGCTGCCCGCCTTGTTCACGTCGAAGGCGAGAGCCGAGACCGGCATGAAAGCAACCGTGGCGCAGAATACTGCGCCAGCCGCTCGCATCATCCGATCTCGCATGGCAGATCGCTCCGCTTAGAGGTCCAGAACCAGACGTTCCGGATCTTCCAGGCTTTCCTTGACGCGCACGAGGAAGGTCACGGCTTCCTTGCCGTCGACGATGCGGTGGTCATAGGAGAGCGCCAGATACATCATCGGGCGGATGACAACCTGACCACCGATAGCGACCGGACGCTCCTGAATCTTGTGCATGCCGAGAATGCCCGACTGCGGCGCATTGAGGATCGGCGAGGACATCAGCGAGCCGTAGACACCGCCATTGGTGATGGTGAAGGTGCCGCCCTGCATCTCGGCCATGGAGAGCGAGCCGTCACGGGCTGCCTTGGCGAGACGGCCGAGTTCCTTCTCGATTTCGGCGATCGACATCTGGTCGGCGTCACGGATGACGGGGACGACGAGGCCCTTGTCGGTGCCGACAGCCATACCGACATGGCAGTAGTTCTTGTAGATGATGTCGGTACCATCGATCTCGGCGTTGACTGCCGGCAGTTCCTTCAGGGCATGCGTGACGGCCTTGGTGAAGAAGCCCATGAAGCCGAGCTTCACACCGTGCTTCTTCTCAAAGATATCCTTGTACTTGTTGCGCAGGTCCATGACGGCCTTCATGTCCACCTCGTTGTAGGTGGTCAGCATTGCAGCCGTGTTCTGTGCATCCTTGAGGCGCTTGGCGATCGTCTGGCGCAGGCGCGTCATCTTCACGCGCTCTTCGCGGCCAGCATCTTCTACCGTCGAAGGACCGCGTGGAGCAGCAGGCGCTGCTGGTGCAGCGGCTGGAGCTGCGGCAGCCTTGGCGACAGCGGCGATGACGTCACCCTTCAAAACCTGGCCGCGCTTGCCGCTGCCATCGACCTGATCGGCCGAGAGATTGTTTTCCGCCAGCATCTTTGCCGCAGCCGGAGCCGGCGGCATGGAGGATACGGAGGCGGCCGGAGCAGCAGCGGCAACAGCCGGAGCAACTGGCGTCGGTGCAGGTGCAGCAGGTGCTGCTGCCGGGGCTGCGGCAGCAGGAGCAGCTGCGGCAGCAGCACCTTCGGCGATCTGGCCGAGAAGCGCACCGAGACCAACCGTCTCGCCAGCCTGGGCGACGATTTCCGAAAGCGTACCGGACGCCGGAGCCGGAACTTCGATGGTCACCTTGTCGGTTTCAAGCTCGAGAATAGGCTCGTCGGCCTTCACGGCGTCGCCGACCTTCTTGAACCAGGTGCCGACGGTTGCCTCGCTGACGGATTCACCGAGTGTTGGAACGCGGATTTCTGTGGCCATTGTTCAAATCCTGATTGTGCTTGTTATCGTGTTAGATGGCGGTCCCGGCCTGCGGCCGGAGAATGATTGAGGGCATTGGCGAGACATCGAAACGGAAACCGAAGCCGGACGTGATGATCGGGTCGGCATCAGCAAGCGCCTTGGCTGCCGCCTGATCCTCAACCTCGACGATCGCGACGCCGAAAGCCCCTCCAGCCTCGAAAACGGGACCGACAGCAATCGCCGATCCCGCAAGGGCCTTCTGGTGCCAATATTCGGCATGGCGCTTCATCGCCGCCATTTCCTCCCCGGTCCCGTCATGCGGGAACGTGGAGCGCGGCGGCACAAGTCTCATGAAGAAATATGCCATCGCGCTTCCCTCTTTTTATTAGCCGCCCAGCGCATCCTCGAGGAACGCGGCGAGCTGCGACAGATGCTTGGACATCAGGCCGGTTGCCGGCGAAGCGGCGGCCGGACGGCCCGTGTAGCGAACGCGCTGGTACTTCGCATCGATATGGGCAAGCACCCATTCGAGATACGGGTCGATGAACGACCAGGCACCCATGTTCTTCGGTTCTTCCTGGCACCAGACCATCTCGGCGTTCCGGAAGCGGGACAGCTCGTTGATGAGCGCCTTGGCCGGGAACGGATAGAGCTGTTCGATACGCAGCAGGTAGATGTCGTCGATACCGCGCTTTTCGCGCTCTTCCAGCAGGTCGTAATAGACCTTGCCGGTGCAGATGACGACGCGACGGATCTTGGCATCCTTCTGCAGCTTGATCGGGCCATCCTTGATAACCTCCGCATCGTCCCAAAGGAGACGGTGGAAGGAGGATTCGCCGGCCATTTCGGCAAGCGTCGAGACCGCGCGCTTATGGCGCAGCAGCGACTTCGGCGTCATCAGGATCAGCGGCTTGCGGAAATCGCGCTTCAGCTGGCGGCGCAGGATGTGGAAGTAGTTCGCCGGCGTCGTGACGTTTGCGACCTGCATGTTGTCTTCCGCGCAGAGCTGGAGATAGCGCTCCAGACGGGCGGACGAGTGTTCCGGACCCTGGCCTTCATAGCCATGCGGCAGCAGGCAGACGAGACCCGACATGCGCAACCACTTGCGTTCGCCAGACGAGATGAACTGGTCGAACACGACCTGCGCACCGTTTGCGAAGTCGCCGAACTGGGCTTCCCAGAGCGTCAGCGCATTCGGGCGAGCCAGCGAATACCCGTATTCGAAGCCGAGGACGGCTTCCTCCGAAAGCATCGAGTTGATGACTTCATAGCGAGCCTGCGTCGGCGACAGGTTTGCGAGCGGGATGTAGCGCTCTTCGGTTTCCTGATCATAGAGAACCGAGTGGCGCTGCGAGAAGGTGCCACGTTCGCAATCCTGACCGGACAGACGAATCTTGTGGCCCTCGACGACGAGCGCACCGAAAGCCAGCGCTTCGGCCATCGCCCAGTCGAGGCCTTCGCCGCTCTGGACCATGTTGGCGCGGTTTTCCATGAAGCGCTGAATCGTGCGATGCGCGTTGAATCCAGTCGGAATTTCCGACAGCTTGCGGCCGATATCCTTGAGCGTCTTCATCGGCACGGCAGTCTTGCCGCGGCGCTGTTCGTCAGCATTGTCAGCCGTGCGCAGGCCCGACCACTCGCCATCCAGCCAGTCGGCCTTGTTCGGCTTGTAGTGCTGACCGGCTTCGAACTCCTGCTCGAGATGCGCGCGCCAGTCGGCCTTCATCTTTTCGACTTCGCCGTCGGTGAGCAGGCCTTCGCGAACGAGACGGTCTGCATAGAGCTGCAGGACAGTCTTGTGGCCGCGGATGACCTTGTACATCTTCGGCTGCGTGAAGGACGGCTCATCGCCTTCATTGTGGCCATACCGACGGTAGCAGAACATGTCGAGCACGACAGGCTTGTGGAATTTCATGCGGAATTCCATCGCGATCTTCGCCGCATAGACCACGGCTTCCGGATCGTCGCCATTGACGTGTAGGATCGGTGCTTCGATCATCTTGGCGACGTCGGACGGATAGGGCGACGAGCGCGAAAAGGCCGGGTTCGTGGTGAAGCCGATCTGGTTGTTGATGATGACATGCATCGTGCCGGCAACGCGGTGGCCGCGCAGACCGGACAGGCCGAGAATTTCCGCAATGACGCCCTGACCGGCAAAGGCAGCGTCGCCGTGGATCAGGAGCGGCAGAACCTTGGCGCGTTCGGACAGCGGAATGATGTCGCCGTCCCATACCGTAGCGCTCATGTCCTGCTTGGCGCGGGCCTTGCCCATGACGACAGGGTCGACGATTTCGAGGTGCGACGGATTTGCCGTCAGCGAGACGTGCACCTTGTTGCCGTCGAATTCACGGTCGGAGGAAGCGCCCAGATGGTACTTCACGTCACCCGAACCTTCGACTTCATCAGGCGCGTAGGAGCCGCCCTTGAACTCGTGGAAGATGGCGCGGTGCGGCTTGCCCATGACCTGGGAGAGCACGTTCAGACGGCCGCGATGGGCCATGCCGAACACAGCTTCCTTGAGCCCGAGATGACCGCCGCGCTTCAGAATCTGCTCGAGCGCCGGGATCAGCGATTCACCGCCATCGAGGCCGAAGCGCTTGGTGCCCTTGAACTTGACGTCGAGGAACTGCTCGTAGCCTTCGGCTTCGACGAGCTTGGCGAGGATCGCCTTCTTGCCTTCGGCCGAGAAGGCAACACCCTTGTCCGGACCTTCGATACGTTCCTGGATCCATGCCTTTTCTTCCGGATTGGAGATGTGCATGAATTCGACGCCGAGGGTCGAGCAATAGGTGCGCTCGAGGATCTCGATCATCTCGCGGAGGGTCGCGTATTCGAGGCCGAGCACGTTATCGATGAAGATCTTGCGATCGTAGTCGGCAGCCGTGAAGCCGTAATTTTCGGGCGAAAGCTCGTGATAGTCGTCGACCGGGGCAGCGATGCCGAGCGGATCGAGCTTGGCGTGCAGATGGCCGCGCATGCGATAGGCGCGGATCATCATGATGGCGCGGACGGAATCGCGCGTCGCCTGCAGCACGTCGGCGGCGCCTGCCGACTGGCCGGCGGCTTCAGCCTTCGCCTTGACTTTGGTCTCAATGACCTTTTCGACGATGCCCCAGTCGCCATCCAGCGCCGAGACGAGATCGCCGCTTGCCTGCAGCGGCCAGTTCTTTTTGCGCCAGGAAGCGCCCTTGGCCGCCTTCTTCACATCAGCAGGATCGTCTTCCAGCGCCTTGAAGAAGGACCGCCACTGGTCGTCGACCGAGTTGGGATCGTCTTCATAACGGGCGTAGAGCTGCTCGATATAGGCAGCATTGGCGCCATCCAGAAACGAGGTGATCTGAAATTGCTCGTTGGCTTCTTGCCGTGCCATGGTGTTATGCGGACGCTTCCGCCCGCCTCCTGACTTAGATGAATTTGCCGGCTTCATCGCCGGCTGCCGCATTCCGATTGCCGCCTGTCCGCGGCGCATCCGTATTGAGTAAGTGGAGAGCCGGGCGGAGGCTAGGATGCCGTTCCTCCGCCCGGGGTATATAAGTTGGTTTAGCCCTTGAGGACTTCAACCAGCGTCTTGCCGAGGCGAGCCGGAGACGGCGATACCTTGATGCCTGCCGATTCCATCGCCGCGATCTTCGATTCAGCGTCGCCCTTGCCACCGGAAACCACAGCACCGGCATGGCCCATCGTGCGGCCCTTCGGCGCCGTACGGCCCGCGATGAAGCCGGCCATCGGCTTCTTGCGACCTTTCTTGGCTTCGTCCTTGAGGAACTGAGCTGCGTCTTCTTCAGCGGAGCCGCCGATTTCGCCGATCATGATGATCGAGGTCGTGGCTGCATCTGCGAGGAACATTTCCAGCACGTCGATGAATTCGGTGCCCTTGACCGGGTCGCCGCCGATGCCGACAGCCGTCGTCTGGCCAAGACCTTCGTTGGAGGTCTGGAAGACGGCTTCGTAGGTCAGTGTACCGGAACGCGAAACGATACCGACCGAGCCCTTGCGGAAGATCGAGCCCGGCATGATGCCGATCTTGCATTCTTCCGGCGTCAGGATGCCCGGGCAGTTCGGTCCGAGCAGGCGCGACTTGGAGCGCTCGAGGCGAGCCTTGACGCGAACCATGTCCAAGACCGGGATACCTTCGGTGATGCAGGTGATGAACGGGATCTCGGCGTCGATCGCCTCGATGATCGCATCGGCTGCACCCGCCGGCGGAACATAGATGACGGTCGCGTCGGCGCCGGTCTTTTCCTTGCCTTCGGCAACGGTTGCGAAGATCGGCAGGCTTTCGCCCTTGGAGCCGGTCCAGGTTTCGCCACCCTTCTTCGGGTGAATACCACCGACCATCTGCGTGCCGTAGTAAGCAAGCGCCTGTTCGGTGTGGAATGTACCGGTCTTGCCGGTCAGACCCTGAACAAGGATCTTGGTGTCTTTGTTGACGAGAATAGACATGCGAGGCCTTTGTCTAGGAGAGGTTGGAAGACGTGAGGGACGCGCGACGGTAAATGCCGCTGACGACCTCCTGCCAAGTGTCGCTGCCTGCAGGCGAAAAGCTGACGCCCATCCGGTAGCAGTCTTCATTTTCAAATGTGAACGCGGTGCGCTGCCTGCCGCGCGGCGAAGTCTTGATCAGCACGAGTTCATCGCCATTCCACGCGCCGGAAGCCGGCGTGGGCGGAGCAAAACCGACGCTGTCGAACTGGTAGAGCTTGTAAGCCTGGTCCGAACTATCGAAGCCGAAAACATTGCGGGCTTCGAAGGAAACTTCGCCGTCGCATGTCTGACGGTAGCGCTGTTCGAGGAAAAATCCGCCGAACAGCGCCTCGCCAGAAAGCGAAGCGCTGGCCTTGCCTTCCTTCGTCCACGCCGAAGCCGCGACATGCTCTTCCCCTTCCCAGACACCGGAGAAGGCATCGAGACGGAGATGAGCAGCACTGGGCGTGGACTGGAAAGCCATGACCGTTCTCAACCGTTGATCGCAGCGACGATCTTCTTGGCCGCATCGTCGAGATCGTCAGCCGCCGTGATGGCCAGACCCGACTCGTTCAGGATCTTCTTGCCGAGATCGACGTTCGTGCCTTCAAGGCGAACGACGAGCGGAACCTTGAGACCGACTTCCTTGACCGCGGCAATGACGCCCTCGGCAATGACATCGCACTTCATGATGCCGCCGAAGATGTTGACGAGAATGCCTTCGACCTTGGGGTCTGCGGTGATGATCTTGAAGGCCGCAGCAACCTTCTCCTTGCCGGCGCCGCCGCCGACGTCGCAGAAATTTGCCGGCTCCTTGCCGTAAAGCTTGATGATGTCCATCGTCGCCATGGCAAGGCCTGCGCCATTGACCATGCAACCGATGTTACCGTCGAGCGCCACGTAAGCGAGATCCCACTTGGACGCCTCGATTTCCTTGGCGTCTTCTTCCGTTTCATCGCGCAGCGTCTTGACGTCATCGTGACGGAACAGAGCGTTGCCATCGAAAGACATCTTTGCGTCGAGAACACGGAGGTGGCCGTCCTTCATGACGATCAGCGGATTGACCTCAAGCAGGGCCATGTCCTTCTCGCCGAATGCCTTGTAGAGCGCCGGGAAGAGCGTCTTGGCATCTTCGGCGGCAGCGCCGTCGAGCTGAAGAGCCTTGGTGATTGCGGCAACGTCGGCAGCCGTGACACCAGCTTCCGGATCGATGGCGATCGTGTGGATCTTCTCAGGCGTGTCGTGGGCGACTGCTTCGATATCCATGCCGCCTTCGGTCGAAACGACAAAGGCCACCTTGCCGACCGAACGGTCGACCAGGAGCGAGCAATAGAGCTCGCGAGCAATGTCGGCACCGTCTTCGATGTAGAGGCGATTGACCTGCTTGCCGGCTTCGCCGGTTTGCGCGGTTACCAGCGTATTGCCAAGCATTTCCTTGGCATGCGCAACGACTTCGTCGATCGACTTGGCGAGACGGACACCGCCCTTGGCATCCGGGCCGAGTTCCCTAAACTTCCCCTTGCCGCGGCCGCCTGCATGGATCTGGCTCTTGACGACGTAAAGCGGGCCGGGAAGCGACTTGGCGGCAGCCTCGGCCTCTTCAACCTTGAGGATAGCCACACCCTGCGCGACCGGCGCGCCATAGCCCTTCAGCAGAGCTTTGGCCTGATATTCATGAATGTTCATGGGTTTGTCCCTATTTCGATAACGTCAGCGCAGGGTTACTTGAGAGCGGGCGCGATGTTGATGCAGGCTTCGCAAAGACCGGCGACGGCGCCGACGGACTTGTCGAAGGCTTCCTTCTCGGTCTTGTTGAGGTCGATCTCGATGATGCGCTCGACGCCGCCGGCACCGATGACCGTGGGAACGCCGACATACATGTCCTTGACACCGTACTGACCCGTGAGGTGGGCAGCGCAAGGCAGAACGCGCTTCTTGTCCTTGAGGTAGGATTCGGCCATTTCGATCGCGGAAGCAGCCGGAGCGTAATAGGCCGAACCGGTCTTCAAGAGGCCGACGATTTCGGCGCCGCCGTCACGGGTACGCTGAATGATTTCTTCGAGGCGTTCCTTGGTGACCCAGCCCATGGTGACGAGGTCGGTCAGCGGGATGCCGCCGACGGTCGAATAACGGGCGAGCGGCACCATCGTGTCGCCGTGGCCACCGAGAACGAAGGCCGTGACGTCCTGAACGGAAACGTTGAATTCCTTGGCGAGGAAAAGACGGAAGCGCGAGGAGTCGAGAACGCCGGCCATGCCGACAACCTTGTTGGCCGGCAGGCCGGAGAACTTCTGCAGCGCCCAGACCATGGCGTCGAGCGGGTTGGTGATGCAGATGACGAAAGCGTTCGGGGCATACTTCTTGATGCCGGCGCCGACCTGCTCCATGACCTTCAGGTTGATGCCGAGAAGGTCGTCGCGGCTCATGCCCGGCTTGCGCGGAACGCCGGCGGTGACGATGCAGACGTCAGCGCCTTCGATCGCGGAATAGTCGCTGGCGCCGGTCAGGTTGGCATCGAAGCCTTCAACCGGTGAGGACTGTGCGATGTCGAGGCCCTTGCCCTGGGGAATGCCGTCGGCAATGTCGAAGAGGACGATATCGCCCAGTTCCTTCAGGCCGGCGAGATGCGCCAGCGTGCCACCAATCATGCCAGAACCGATGAGTGCGATCTTGTTACGCGCCATTTCGCTTTTCCTTTGCGATCAAAATCCGTTGGGCGACGCGCGGGCATCGCCCAATGCCGCAATCGCATAGACCCAAAGCCAAAAAATGGCAATCCATTATTTTTGGTGCAGCAATTTCAATCGTTTAGATATTAAAATTCTTACGTAAACGTAAGATCAATTGTCACCAAAGTGTTACTCGGCAGCCCGCCGTTCGTGATGCGCCGCAAGATATTCGGCGCTTCTCATCTCAAAAAGACGAGATGCCGTACGATCGAATTCAAAACCTTCGGTGCCGCGTCTTTCGACGAGCAGATCTTCGGGCATGGCGGCGGCGGAAGCATAAAGGCGGGTGCCATGATCGTAGAGCGTATCGATCAGAATGATGAAGCGCTTGATCTGGTTCCGCTTTTCAGGGCCGAGCAAGGGAATGTGATCGAGGAAGATCGTGTCGAAGCGTTCGGCGATGACCAGGAAATCGGCAGCACCCAGCGGCTTTTCGCAGAGATCGGAGAAGGAGAAGCGTGCCATGCGGTGGACAGCAAGCGGCACATGGATTGCCCGCCCCTTCATGGCAATGTCCGTCGGCTGCGCCTTGCGACCATGCAGCGCCTGCGTCCAGGACGCTTCCATCGCCATGTCAGTGCGCTCATCGATCGGGACGAGATAGACCGGCTGGCTGTTCAGTTTCTCCATCCGGTAGTCGGTCGGCGAATCGAGCGAGACGATCTCGACATGTTTTTTGAGGAGACCGACGAAAGGCAGGAAAAGCCCGCGATTGAGGCCTTCCTTGTACAGATTGTCGGGCTCGACATTCGAGGTCGCCACCAGCACGCAGCCGCGTGCGAAAAGCTCGGAAAACAGCCGCGACAGGATCATCGCATCGGCGATATCGGTCACCGTGAATTCGTCGAAGCAGAGCAGTTCCGCTTCCTCGAAAAGGGCAGCGGCGACCGGCGGCATCGGATCGGCCTGCTTCGTCTCGCCGTTCTTCAGCTTCAGCCGATGGGCGGCGATGCGATTGTGCACATCAGCCATGAACTCATGGAAATGCGCGCGCCGCTTTTTCCGGCAGGGCGCCATTTGGAAGAACATGTCCATGAGCATCGTCTTGCCGCGCCCCACGCTGCCGTGGATATAGAGGCCCCTAATACCGGCCTCGGTCTTCTTTTTGGAAGCAAACAGCCAGCCGAGCGCGCTGCTCTTAGCGGCAGGCTGCTTCCGCTTGAGAGCGGCAAGCACCCGGTCGAGGCACTTGGCCACATCCATCTGGGCAGAATCAACCTGCAACGTCCCCGATGCGGTCAGCGATTTGAGCTGCTCGGTGACGCTGAGCGAATAGTCTGGCATTGGCTGCATGAGGGCTTGTCCGCCTATGCGTAACCGGCGGAACCCCGCCGGATTGTCTTACCGGCTGAGGGTGATCGGCTGCCCGGTCGAGGTCTGGCCATTGAAGCTGTTGTCGGCAACCTTGTAGACGGAACCGATCTGGTTGCCGCTGCGGTCCTTGAGCAGAACCTGCTTGCCGGAAACTTCCCATGAGCCCATAGCCGTCAGCTCGCCAACACAACCGCGCGTACCGCCGCGCGATCCGCTGCCGAGATTGGTGAGCGTCAGGAACATGTCGCAGGTACCGTTGACACGCCAGCTGCCGACCATCGATTCCTTGGTGACATCAAGCGAAGTCGCTGGTGCAGCGCCACCCGGCTGGACACCCGCCGTCGGCGCCGTCGAAGTCGGCGCGGCAGGAAATTGTCCGGTCGGAGGAGGCAGCTGGCCGCCCTGTACGGAAGGCACCGGCTGCGCAGTCAGCGGCGGAGGTGCGCTGTTACCGCTGTAATCATATGAGGTGCGCTGGCATCCCGCCAAGGCCAGAGCGGCCGTTAGACCCGTCACCACATATCGCAACTGCATCATCAAGCTCCCGAATGTCCGTCTCAACCGCAGAGATATTTCAATTCTAGGTTCGAATTACCGTATTTCACTTTGGTTAATCAAGTCAGCACAATGCAAATCGGCCTTCGTGACACCTATAGCAAGGCCGGCACAATTCAACCGACCCGCTCGCCGGACTTCTTGCTGATAAAATATGTCAGCAAGGTGTTGTGCCCGGCCATCTCCTTCTTGATCAAGTTCGATCCGTTCGGGGGAGTCGAGATAACGCTCAATTGAATCCGATGGAGGCGTCGATGCTCACACGCGACGCTCGACCATCATCTTCTTGATTTCGGCGATTGCCTTGGCCGGGTTCAGACCCTTCGGGCAGGTCTGCGCGCAGTTCATGATCGTGTGGCAACGATAAAGGCGGAACGGATCCTCGAGATTGTCGAGGCGCTCGCCTGTCGCTTCGTCACGGCTATCGATCAGCCAGCGATAGGCCTGTAGCAGGACGGCTGGGCCGAGATAGCGGTCACCGTTCCACCAGTAGCTCGGACAGGAGGTCGAGCAGCAGGCACACAGGATGCACTCATAGAGACCGTCGAGCTTCTGGCGGTCCTCATGGCTCTGCTTCCATTCCTTGGCCGGCGTCGGCGAAACCGTCTTCAGCCAGGGCTCGATGGAACGGTGTTGGGCGTAGAAATTGCTGAGATCCGGAACCAGATCCTTGACCACGGGCATATGCGGCAGCGGGTAGATCTTCACCGTGCCCTTGATGTCGTCCATGCCCTTGGTACAGGCAAGCGTGTTCGTGCCGTCGATATTCATCGCGCACGAACCGCAGATGCCTTCACGACAGGAACGGCGCAGCGTCAGCGTCGGATCGATCTTGTTCTTGATGTAGAGAAGCGCATCGAGAACCATCGGCCCGCAATCGTCGACATCGACGTAGAAGGTGTCGATCGACGGGTTCTGGCCGTCGTCCGGGCTCCAGCGATAGACGCGGAACTCGCGGGTGTTCTTAGCACCCGCCGGCTTCGGCCACACCTTGCCTTCGCGCATCTGGGAATTCTTGGGAAGAGCGAGTTCAACCATGTCAGGTTCCTCTGATCAGTATACGCGGGCCTTCGGCTCGATCTTGTGGGGATCGATGCCGTCTGCGATGAGGTCGGTGTGGACAGGCCGGTAGTCGAGCTTCACATCACCAGCCTCGTTCACCCAGGCCAGCGTGTGCTTGCGCCAGTTGACGTCGTCGCGGCCGGCGAACGGACCTGACGTATAGTCTTCGCGGGCATGCGAACCGCGGCTTTCCTTGCGGGCCTCGGCGCCGTAGATCGTCGTGATGGCGTTGGCCATCAGGTTCTGCAGCTCCAGCGTTTCGACAAGGTCGGAGTTCCAGATCATCGAGCGGTCGGTGACCTTGAGATCCTTGAGTTCGCCCCAGATTTCCGAAAGGCGGCGGCAACCGGATTCCAGCGATTCCTGCGTACGGAACACCGCCGCATCCTCCTGCATAGCGCGCTGCATCTTTTCGCGCAGCACGGCCGTCGGCGTGCCGCCGCTGGCGTGGCGCAGACCGTCGAAACGATCCATGATCCTGTCGCAGGCGGCGATGTTCAGCGCCGGCACCGGCGACGCACGGTCGATGACTTCGCCGGCGCGGATCGCGGCCGCACGGCCGAAGACCACGAGGTCGATCAGCGAATTGGAGCCGAGACGGTTTGCACCGTGCACCGAGGCACAGCCGGCTTCACCGACAGCCATCAGGCCGGGGATGATGCGCTCCGGATTGGAGCTGTCGGCGTTGAGCACCTCACCCCAATAGTTGGTCGGGATGCCGCCCATGTTGTAGTGAACGGTCGGCAGAACCGGGATCGGTTCGCGGGTCACATCGACGCCAGCAAAAATCTTGGCGCTCTCGGAAATGCCCGGCAGGCGTTCGTGCAGCACGGCCGGATCGAGATGGTCGAGATGCAAGAAGATGTGGTCCTTGTTCTTGCCGACGCCACGGCCTTCACGGATTTCCAGCGTCATGCAGCGCGAAACGACATCGCGCGAGGCCAGATCCTTGGCGGACGGCGCATAGCGCTCCATGAAACGCTCGCCTTCGGAATTGACGAGATAGCCGCCTTCGCCGCGCGCGCCTTCGGTGATCAGACAGCCGGAGCCGTAGATGCCGGTCGGGTGGAACTGCACGAATTCCATGTCCTGCAGCGGCAGGCCGGCACGGGCCACCATACCGCCACCGTCGCCGGTGCAGGTATGGGCCGAGGTTGCCGAGAAATAGGCGCGGCCGTAACCGCCGGTCGCAAGCACCACCATCTTGGCCGCGAAGCGATGGATCGTGCCGTCGTCAAGACACCAAGCGATCACGCCGGTGCAACGGCTGCCATCATCAGACATGATGAGGTCGAGCGCAAAATACTCGACGAAGAATTCGGCGTTGTTGCGCAGCGACTGGCCGTAGAGCGTGTGCAGGATGGCGTGGCCGGTACGGTCGGCAACGGCGCAGGTGCGCTGCACCGGCGGGCCTTCACCGAAATTCTGCATGTGGCCGCCGAACGGACGCTGGTAGATCTTGCCTTCCTCGTTGCGCGAGAAGGGCACACCGTAGTGTTCCAGCTCATAGACCGCCTTCGGCGCTTCCATGGTGAGATACTGCATAGCATCGACGTCGCCGAGCCAGTCGGAACCCTTGACAGTGTCATAGAGGTGCCATTGCCAGCTATCAGGCGTCATGTTCTGCAGCGAGGCGGCGATGCCGCCCTGGGCGGCAACCGTGTGCGAACGGGTCGGGAATACCTTGGTGATGCAGGCGGTGCGGAAGCCCTGTTCGGCCATGCCGAGCGTGGCGCGCAGGCCGGCGCCGCCGGCGCCGACGACGATTACGTCATAGGAATGGTCGACATAGGTGTAGGCCTTCCCATTCTGAGCGGGTGAAGACGTTGCCATGATACGGTTATCCTACGAATGCAATTTTCAGAATGGCGAAGAGACAGAGGCCGGCGATCAGAACCGCGAAGAAGGTGTTCAGCATCAGGAGCAGCAGCTTGCCGAGCTCGCCGTGAACATAGTCTTCGATGATGACCTGCATGCCGAGCTTCATGTGGATGGTGCCGGAAATGACCATCAGGCCCATAATGACGGCAACGAACGGGTTCGACAGCGCATGAACCACGTCGGCGTAAGGCGCACCGGCATAGACGATCATGAAGATGGCGAAAAAGATGATGAGAGGCACGTTGGCGACGGCCGTCAGGCGCTGGCGCCAGAAGTGATCGGTGCCTTCCTTGGCGGAGCCGAGGCCGCGAACCTTGCCCAGAGGAGTGCGCATATCCATGAGTGCGACCTTCAGAAGCGAATGATGAAGCCGATCACCCAGACCAGCACGGTCAGACAGAGCGATCCGATGATATTGGCGATGGCGAGCTTGGTCGAGAATTCCTTCTCGAAGCCATGTCCGAGGTCCCACATGAAGTGGCGGAAGCCGCCGAGCAGGTGGTGGATCAACGCCCAGGTGTAACCGAGCAGGACAAGCTTGCCGACAATGCTCCCAAGCACCCAGTTGGCCCAGTCATAATAGGCCTGGCCGGTGGCGGCCGCGATCAGCCACCAGGCAATCAGCAGCGTGCCGAAGTACAGAGCGCCACCGGTTATACGGTGAACGATGGACATGACCATGGTGGGAATTGGCTTGTAAATTTGTAGATGCGGCGACAGGGGCCGGTTTGTCACATTCGCCATCAGAACCTCGCGGCGTCTTCTCTTTGCCCTTGATGTCAGGGGCATTCTCAGTCAACCACACGAATGACAAAATTCTGTGTGCGTTGCATCAATCTCGACGTTTAATCACCGAAACCCCTGACGACAAGCATAATTGCTGCCTGCTTTTAATTTAATCGATTCGCGTTACCGGGAAGTTTGCACGGCCACGAAACTCGTCTTTTTCGCTCAATTTTCAAGCTGACCGCACGGCTGCGTGGACAAGATCAGCCTTTTGGCGCAATCTGGCGTTAACGATTTGTTAGCGTTTCGGAGTTTGGTCCATGTTTCACAGTCTGTCCAAGACTGCCCTTGCTCTTATCGCGATGCTGGCAGCACTGCCAGCCGCAGCTGGAGAACGCCGCTTCGATCATCGCTTTCCCCGCCATAACGGTTTTAATGACGGCGTCTTCCTCGGCAGGCGCACTCACTGGGATAGTGGCCTGCACTTCACACGCGACAACGTCATCCGCTATCGCCCGCGCACCCCTTTTCTGAAGCAGTTCAACTATCCTGGGACAAGCCGCTATGGCCGCAGCAACATCTTCGTCATTGCGTCCCAGCCCCAGAGCTATGATCAGAACTACGGGAGCAACGGCCTCTACGCCGGGTCGTCCTATGCCTATCAGACGGATGGCGGAACCTATATCGGAGGCGACGGGTACTATCGCCTGGCCACGCCGGAACGTAACCTTGCCCCGAAGGCCAAGGTCATCGATGTCGGCATCGCCGATGATCCCTGCTCTTATGAGGCCAATGTCTGCGTCATCCGGCCCTAAGGCCTGAACCGCCAGACCGTCGTCTTCTTGACCTCACTGTCTTCAAGCGCCCGCGTGACGGGCACTTCATAGACGGCGCAGAATTCCAGCCGGTCCTTTGGCAAATAGGCGCGCCCGGGATCGCCGACCAGCACGTCCTTGCCCTCGGCAGCGAGTGTCTCGAACCACGGAACCAGCGCTTCGGCGAAAGCCTTATCGTAGAAGACATCGCCGGCGAGCACGACATCCACATCAACGTCTCGCCCGATGAGATCGGTCCTATCGAAGTCCAGCGGGACCAAATTGGCCGCCGCATTCAGCCGCACCGCCGTCTGCGACCACGGATCGATATCCGCAGCTATCACTTTGGCAGCGCCAGCCTTGCGTGCTGCAATTCCGACCAGTCCGGAACCGCTTGCAAAATCGAGCACCCGCTTTCTTGCGACCGTCTCGGGATGATCGAGAACATAGCGCGCCAGCCCCTGCCCGCCCGCCCAGGCAAAGGCCCAGAACGGCGGCGGCAGGCCGATCGCC
>NZ_AJWE01000104.1:0-54434 GCF_000281145.1 Rhizobium sp. CF142
GCCTGCGCAAGCTCGACGAAATTCTGTCTTCTGAGCAGTCCGGCTACTCCAAGAAGGAGCGCCTGAACCTCGAACGTGAGCGCGAAAAGCTCGACAAGGCCCTCGGCGGTATCAAGGACATGGGCGGCACGCCGGACCTGATGTTCATCATCGATACCAACAAGGAAAAGATCGCGATCGACGAAGCCAAGCGCCTCGGCATCCCGGTCGTCGCCATCATCGACTCGAACTGCGATCCGGACCTGATCGATTATCCGATCCCGGGCAACGACGACGCTTCGCGCGCCATCGCTCTCTACTGCGACCTGATCGCCCGCGCTGCCATTGACGGTATTGCCCGTCAGCAGAGCGGATCGGGCCGCGACCTCGGCGCTTCTGCGGAAGCTCCGTTCGAGCCAGCGCTCGATGAGGCGACCGAAGCCTGATAAAAGCAGGCGGAGCAAAAAATTCCGCCCGAGCTTGCAGAGATTGGGAAAGGCCGCTCGCGACTCCTGGAAGTTCGGCGGCCTTGCCCTTTTCAGGCGGAAGCTGTGACTGCTTTTGCCCCGATGAATTCTGTTATGACGCGTCTTCATAACGCTGTCATACATACAGGTACATTTCGTGCCTCAATCCGGTGCCGCGCCGCGCGCTGCGGGCCACCGTATAAACCGACAAGAGGAAGCTTATGACCGAGATTACGGCTGCACTGGTGAAGGAACTGCGCGAAAAGTCTGGCGCAGGGATGATGGACTGCAAGAAGGCGCTGACCGAGACCAACGGCGATATCGAAGCCGCGATCGACTGGCTGCGCGCCAAGGGCATCTCCAAGGCCGACAAGAAGTCCGGCCGCACCGCCGCTGAAGGTCTGGTCG
This sequence comes from Rhizobium sp. CF142, assembly GCF_000281145.1. Lineage (NCBI taxonomy): Bacteria > Pseudomonadati > Pseudomonadota > Alphaproteobacteria > Hyphomicrobiales > Rhizobiaceae > Rhizobium > Rhizobium sp. CF142. Next base: position 855 of record NZ_AJWE01000104.1, read on the forward strand.
CCATTGCCGGTGCCGGTCACAAGGCTGTTGTCATCGAGCTGAATTCCGAAACCGACTTCGTTGCCCGTAACGATGCTTTCCAGGATCTCGCTCGCGGCATCGCCGAAGTTGCGCTTTCCACCGACGGCACGATCGAAGCCATTTCGGCTGCGACCTATCCGGCATCCGGCAAGCCGGTTGCTGACACCATCAAGGACGCGATCGCAACCATCGGCGAGAACATGACGCTGCGTCGTGCCGCCAAGCTCGAAGTCGAGCACGGCGTTGTTGCGACCTACATCCACAACGCTGCCGGCGATGGCATCGGCAAGCTCGGTGTTCTCGTTGCGCTGAAGTCGGTCGGCGACAAGGCCGTCCTGACGTCGCTCGGCCGCCAGGTTGCGATGCACATCGCTGCGACCAACCCGCTGGCGATCCGCGCCGAAGAAGTCGATGCCGCAGTCGCCGAGCGCGAACGCAACGTCTTCATCGAGCAGTCCCGCGAATCCGGCAAGCCGGAAGCCATCATCGAAAAGATGGTCGAAGGCCGCATGCGCAAGTTCTTCGAGGAAGTCGCTCTTCTCTCGCAGGCTTTCGTTATCAACCCTGACCTGACGGTCGGCGCTGCGGTCAAGGCAGCCGAAAAGGAAGCCGGCGCAGCGATCGAAGTCGTGGGCATGGCCCGCCTGCTCCTCGGCGAAGGCGTCGAGAAGGAAGCTACCGACTTCGCAGCTGAGGTTGCTGCTGTCGCCAAGGGCTGATCTTGCTGCCATATTTGGGAAAACCGAAGGGCATCGCGTGACAACGCGATGCCCTTCGTGTATCGGGCAATTGCGGCAATATACGAGGAGCCAACATGACGTCGGAACCAATCTATAAACGTGTTCTACTCAAGGCTTCCGGGGAAGCGATGATGGGTAGCCAGGGCTTCGGGATCGATGTTGCGGTAGCGGACCGCATCGCGTCAGACATTGCCGATGCACGGCAGATGGGCGTCGAGGTCGGTGTCGTCATTGGCGGGGGTAACATTTTCCGCGGCGTGGCGGTTGCGTCCAAGGGCGGCGACCGTGTCACCGGCGACCACATGGGCATGCTCGGCACCGTCATCAACGCGCTCGCGCTCGCGACCTCGCTGCGCAAGCTCAACATTGACACGGTGGTTCTGTCGGCCATTTCCATGCCGGAAATTTGCGAAAGTTTCTCTCAGCGCGCCACGCTGTATCACCTGTCGCTCGGCAGGGTGGTGATCTTTGCCGGCGGTACCGGCAACCCCTTCTTCACCACCGATTCTGCTGCAGCGCTGCGCGCCGCCGAAATGGGCGCTCAGGCGATCTTCAAGGGCACGCAGGTGGACGGGATCTATACCGCCGATCCGAAGAAAGATCCGGAGGCGACGCGTTTCGACCATCTGACCCACAAGGAGGTTCTCGACCGGGGCCTCGCCGTTATGGACGTCGCTGCTGTTGCGCTCGCACGCGAGAATTCCATTCCGATCGTCGTTTTCTCGATCCACGAGAAGGGACGTTTCGCTGAAATCTTGACGGGTGGTGGTCTCAAGACCATCGTGTCCGACAACTGATAGGGAGTTGCGCCGTTACCGGCGCAAATCTTCTGAGACAGGAGAATAGGTATGAGTGAAGGTATCGACATCAAGGAACTGAAGCGCCGCATGGATGGCGCAGTTTCCGCGTTCAAGAGCGACATTGCATCGCTGCGTACGGGCCGCGCTTCGGCCAACATTCTCGACCCGGTGACGGTTGAAGCCTATGGTTCGCGCATGCCGCTGAACCAGGTCGCCAACATCACTGTGCCGGAGCCGCGCATGTTGACGGTATCCGTCTGGGACAAGAGCATGGTCGGCGCCGTGGATCGTTCGATTCGCGAATCGAATCTCGGCCTGAACCCGATCGTCGACGGCCAGAATCTTCGAATTCCGCTGCCGGAACTCAACGAAGAGCGCCGCAAGTCTCTCGTCAAGGTCGCTCATGACTATGCCGAAAAGAGCAAGGTTGCGATTCGCCATGTTCGCCGCGACGGCATGGACGGCCTTAAGAAAGCCGAAAAGGATGGCGTAATCGGCCAGGACGAAAGCCGGGCACAGTCGGAACGCGTTCAGAAAATGACGGACGAGACGATTTTGGAAATCGACCGCTTGCTTGGCGAGAAAGAAAAGGAAATCATGCAAGTCTAGTATACTTGCGTCCTTGCCAAGAAAGACCGGACGGAAAATGTCGGAAACCTCATTTTTGACTGCGCCAGAACATGTTGCCATTATCATGGATGGCAACGGTCGTTGGGCAAAGCAGCGCGGCCTGCCGCGAACGATGGGACACCGCAGGGCGGTCGAGACCGTTCGCCAGACCGTGCGCACTGCCGGCGATCTTGGCATCAAATACCTGACGCTCTTTGCCTTCTCCTCGGAGAACTGGCGTCGCCCGGAGGCTGAGGTCACTGATCTCCTCGGCCTGCTGAAGGCTTTCATCCGTAGCGATCTCGCCGAGCTTCATCGGCAGAATGTGCGTATCAGGGTTATCGGTGACCGCGTCAACCTGCGCAGCGATATCCTCAAGCTTCTGCTGGAAGCAGAGGAGACGACCAGGGCCAATACGGCGCTGACACTCGTCATCGCCTTCAACTACGGTTCTCGCGACGAGATCGCTCGCGCCGTGATGAGCCTCGCCAAGGATGTGGAGGAGGGGCGCCTCAGATCGCAGGATATCACCCCTGCGCTGATCGACGCCCGGCTCGATACAGCCGGCATCCCCGATCCTGACCTCATCATCCGCACCAGCGGCGAAGAGCGGCTGTCCAATTTCCTGTTGTGGCAGGCCGCCTATTCGGAGTTCGTTTTCCTGCCGGAATACTGGCCGGATTTCAGCCGCGAGCTCTTCCTGTCGGCGCTTGAGAAATTTGCCTCGCGCGATCGCCGCTTCGGCGGTCTTACCGCGCAGGCCGCTGCAGTGAACACCTGATGAAGCAGGAACTGAAGCTCCGCATCGTTTCAGGCCTGATTCTCGCGATCATCGTTCTTGCCGCCACCTGGTATGGCGGCTTTATCTTCCGCACCGTGGCGGCGGCGATCGCGCTTCTGATCTATTACGAATGGTCGACGATCACAGGGATCGTGCGCGACCCGGTGACCAACGTGCTCGGCTGGGTGGGTGAGGCGCTAGTCGCCCTGCTCGTTCTGGCAGGTGCGTTCGAATATGCGTTCGGAATGCTGATCGCCCTGACTGCGGTCGGTATTGCCATGATCTTCCTGCATCGTGCCAGCCGCTGGTTCGCGCCGGGGCTTCTATATGCCGGCGGCACCGGATTGGCGCTTGCCGCGATCCGCGGCGATGAAACGCTTGGCCTCTACGCTATGCTCTTCATCTTCGCCGTGGTCTGGGCGACCGATATTCTCGCCTATTTCGTTGGACGCGCGCTTGGCGGTCCGAAGCTTGCTCCGCGCATATCGCCCGGCAAGACCTGGTCGGGCGCAGTCGGTGGCGCCATTTCAGCCGTCATCGCCGGAGCCGTCATTGTCCATTTTTTGATTCCGGAAGCCCTGGATCGAGCCGCGGTGATCGCGCTCATCCTGTCCATCTTCAGCCAGTCAGGTGATCTTTTCGAAAGCTTCATCAAGCGAAAATTCGGCGTGAAGGACTCCAGTCGTCTCATTCCGGGGCATGGCGGCGTCATGGATCGTGTCGATGGACTGATTTTTGCCTGTTTTTCAGCGTTCTTGCTTGCTGGCCTTTTTTCGCTGATAAAGGGCGGCGGAATGACGTCGCTCGGTGCGGCATTGTTCGGCCTTTGATCATTACGGCCAGATAGAAGAAGGAAGTCATGGAAGCGGTGACCGGCATATTCGGTTTTTTGACGGGCTACATCATCCCCTTCGTTATCGTGCTGTCGCTGCTCGTCTTCGTGCATGAGATGGGCCACTATCTCGTCGGGCGCTGGAGCGGTATCCGTATCCTCGCCTTTTCCGTCGGCTTCGGCCCGGAGATCGTCGGTTTCACCGATCGCTACGGAACGCGGTGGAAGATATCGGCGATCCCGCTCGGCGGCTATGTTCGCTTTTTCGGCGATGAGGATGCGTCCAGCAAGCCGGATACGGACAGGCTTGCCGCGATGACCGATGAGGAGCGCGAGCGTTCCTTCGCCGGCGCAAAGCTTTGGAAGCGCGCCGCGACCGTCGCAGCCGGTCCGATCGCCAACTTCATCCTTGCCATTGCCATCTTCACGGTTCTTTTCGCGGTCTACGGCCGCACGGTGTCCGATCCCGTTGTCGCCGAAGTGAAGCCGGACAGTGCTGCCGCGGCAGCCGGCGTACTGCCGGGCGACCTGCTCGTCTCAATCGATGGCACCAAGGTTCAGACCTTCGACGACGTGCGGCGTTATGTCAGCATCCGTCCAAACCAGAACATCGTCGTGACCATCGAGCGTAACGGCGAGAAGATGGACCTGCCGATGGTGCCGCAGCGCACCGATATCACCGACCAGTTCGGCAACAAGATCGAGGTTGGCCTGATCGGGATCGTTACGAACGAAGAGGTTGGCCACTTCCGTCTGCAGACCTATACGCCGCTTCAGGCACTGAACGAAGGCGTGACGCAGACGTGGCATATCGTGACGGGCACCTTCAAATATATTGGCAATTTGCTCAATGGATCGATGAAAGCCGACCAATTGGGTGGGCCGATCCGCGTGGCGCAAGCTTCGGGCCAGATGGCTACGCTTGGAATAGGCGCGTTGCTGCAGCTTGCTGCGGTTTTGTCAGTTTCGATTGGATTGCTGAATTTGATGCCGGTTCCGGTACTTGATGGCGGCCACCTGATGTTCTATGCGGTGGAAGCGGTTAGGGGAAGACCGCTGGGTTCTTCGGCTCAGGAAATTGCGTTTCGCATTGGCCTGGCCATGGTGCTTACATTAATGGTTTTTGCCACCTGGAATGACATTAGTGCGCTCATCGGCTAGCGCGTAAAAGATAGGGAAAATTACTGTTTATTTACGATGTTTCAAAGCTGTAGTGGCGAATGGGTCACGCTTCGAAATGAAGTAAACAGAAATTAACGAGCTCCCTTGCTTGTATGTCAAAAGCGGGTAAAACGACACACGTGGCCGGAATCGGGGGGTCCCCTGGGGCCGGAGACGAGGGAAAAAAGGTAATGGGTGAAATGAAGGCTGGTTCAAGGTTTTTGAACGCAGTATCGGCGATTGCGCTGTCTGCTAGTGTTGTTGCTTCTGGCGCAGGTGCTTTGACTTTCGTTTCGGCTACGGCTGCGGAAGCTGCTGTCATTCAGCGGATCGATGTACACGGTGCAAGCCGCGTCGGTGCTGAGGCCGTCCGGTCGAACATCACCATTACTCCCGGCAAGAGCTTCTCCAACACCGATATTGACGACTCCGTAAAGCAGCTTTACGGCACCGGTTACTTCTCCGACGTCAAGATTTCGGTTTCCGGCAGCACCCTCGTCGTCAACGTTCAGGAAGCGCAGCTCGTCAACCAGGTCGTCTTCAACGGCAACCGCAAGGTCAAGGACGACAAGCTCGCAGCCGTCGTCAAGACGCATGCCGCTGGTCCTTATAACGATGCGCAGATCCAGTCCGATATCGCGGCGATCAAGGAAGCCTATGCCGCTACCGGCCGCAGCGAAGTCGAAGTGACGACGCAGGTCGTTCCGCTTGGCGAGGGTCGCGTCAACCTCGCTTTCGTCATCAATGAAGGCGACCGCACCAAGATCGACGCCATCAATTTCGTTGGCAACCAGGCCTATAGCGCCGGCCGTCTCGCCGCTGTTATTCAGACCAAGCGTTCGAACTTCCTCTCGTTCCTGACCCGCAAGGACGTCTACAACGAAGACAAGCTGCACGCTGATGAAGACGCGCTGCGCCAGTTTTATTACAATCGCGGTTATGCCGACATGCGCATCGTTTCTTCCGATGCCGCTTTCGATGAAGCGACGAACAAGTACACGCTGACCTTCAATATCGAAGAAGGCCCGCGTTATGACTTCGGCGCGGTCAGCGTTCAGTCGACCGTCGAAGGTGTCGATGCCCAGCAGCTGCAGGGGCTGGTCAGAACTCGCGAAGGTCAGGTCTACAACGCCAAGGAAGTCCAGAAGTCCATCGAGGCGATTTCGGATCAGGTTGCTTCGGCCGGTTATCCCTTCGCGCGCGTCACGCCGCGCGGCAACCGCGACCTGAACAACAATACGATCGGCGTCGAATACCTCGTCGACCAGGGCGAGCGCGCCTATGTCGAGCGTATCGAAATCCGCGGCAACAGCCGCACGCGCGATTACGTCATTCGCCGCGAGTTCGATCTCAGCGAAGGCGACGCTTTCAATCAGCAGATGATCACCCGCGCGAAGCGCCGTCTTGAAGCGCTCGGCTACTTCTCCTCGGTCAACATTTCGACCCAGCCTGGCAGTTCGCCTGACCGCGTCGTCATCGTCGTCGACGTGCAGGATCAGTCAACCGGTTCGTTCGGTATCGGTGCCGGTTATGCGGCCGGCGGCGACGGTCTGTTGCTCGAAGCTTCGATCGAAGAAAAGAACTTCCTCGGCCGCGGCCAGTATATCCGCATTTCGGCTGGTGGCGGTCAGGAAGGCTCGCGCGCTTACGGTATTAACTTCACCGAGCCCTACTTCCTCGGTTATCGTCTTGCCGCCGGTTTCGACGTCAATCACAGCGAGACGTCGAGCAACGACAACTACGATTACGAGGAAACCAGCGGTGTTCTGCGCGTAACGGCGCCGATCACGGAAGATCTGGCCACGACGTTCCGCTATAATTACAAGCAGATGAAGTACGATTCCAGCGGAAGCAGTCTGTCCGATCTGTCCGCTACCTATCAAAACCTGGTCAACGAAAGCCCGTGGACGCGGTCTTCCATATCGCAGACGCTGACCTACAACACGCTTGACGATACCGTCCTGCCGCGTGAAGGCATTTACGCTACTGCGACACAGGAAATTGCCGGCCTCGGCGGCGACTCCCAGTACTACAAGATTTACGGTAAGGCCCGTTACTATCATCTGCTCGCTGACGATGCCGACATCATTGGCTCGCTCTCGGCTTCGGCAGGTTATGTTGTCGGCTTCGGTGATCATCTGAACGTCTTCGACCAGTTCACGCTGACCAATTCCGATATTCGCGGCTTCGAGAACAAGGGTATCGGCCCGCGCATCACCAACCCGGATGACCCGCTTGGTGGCACGACTTACTTCACTGCTTCTGCGGAAGCGACTTTCCCGATGCCGGGCTTCCCGCGTGACTTTAACCTGCGCGGTGCAGTCTTCGCAGATGCCGGCACGCTGTTTGGCAACGATGTCGAGCTTCTCGGTTCGGATACTGCGCAGGGTACGGACGCGCAGTTGCGTGCTTCTGTTGGCCTCGGCCTGATCTGGCAGTCGCCCTTCGGTGCACTGCGTGTCGACTACGCGATCCCGGTCGTGAAGGAAGACTTCGACAAGACCCAGCGCTTCAAGTTTGGCATTAACAACCAATTCTGATATCGGCAGTCCGGAACTGTAAATTTCAATTCCGTTCTGGAGTTTTGCCGATGGAGCAAAATACTTTTTTTCTGCCCCATGAAGGCGTGAGACTTGCTGAGTTAGCGCAATTTCTTGGGGCAGAACTTGGCAATTCCGCTCATGGCGATGTCATCATCCGCTCTGTCTCTCCTATAGCTAGAGCGCAGGCGGGGGATATCTGTTATATCCTCTCTCGCCGTAACCGTGACGAGTTCCTGACCTGCGCGGCTTCGGCCGTGATTTGCGACAAGGCGCTGGCTGAGCTGGTGCCGCCGCATATCCCTGTGGTGATCTCCTCCAATCCGCATGCTGCCTTCGCGATGGCCGGCGGGTATCTTTATCCCGCAGCGCTGAAGCCAGTGACCTTTTCGTCCGGCGAGACGGAGATCGCGGCGAGCGCTATTATTGATCCGACCGCGCGGCTCGAGAAGGGCGTGATTGTCGAGCCGATGGCAATCATCGGCCCCGGTGCGGAGATCGGCGAGGGCACGCGCATTGGCGCTCAGTCGATCATCGGTCCCAACGTCAAGATTGGTCGCAATTGCTCCATCGCAACTGGTGTGAGCATTCTGTGTGCACTCCTTGGCAATGGTGTCATCATTCATAACGGTGTCCGTATCGGTCAGGATGGGTTCGGCTATGCGCCGGGTCCGCGTGGCATGATCAAGATCGTGCAGATCGGTCGGGTGATCATTCAGGACAACGTGGAGATCGGCGCCAATACAACGATCGATCGCGGCGCCATGGACGACACTGTCATCGGCGAGGGAACCAAGATCGACAATCAGGTGCAAATCGGCCACAACGTCCGTATCGGTCGCCATTGCGCCGTCGTTTCGCAGGTCGGCATGGCCGGCAGCACCATCATCGGCGATGGTGTGCAGATTGGTGGACAGGTTGGCTTAAAGGGACATATCACCATTGGCGATGGCGCGCAGATCGCTGCAAAAAGTGGTGTCATGACCGATCTTGCTGCTGGCGGCCGCTATGGCGGAATACCGGCACGTCCTCTAAATGACTATCTGAAATATGTTGCACAGCTCATGGCAAAATCAGGGGCGCGCGGAAAAAAGGGAGGCAAGAATGACTGAAGCAACAGCCGCCACGCTTTCTTCGGCAGACATCATGGAAATCATGAAGCTGCTGCCGCATCGCTATCCATTTTTGATGGTCGACAAGATCGTCAATATCGATGGCGACAATGCCGCCGTGGGCATCAAGAATGTAACGGTCAACGAACCGCATTTTACCGGCCATTTCCCTGAAGCACCGATCATGCCGGGCGTATTGCTTGTCGAAGGCATGGCGCAGACCGCAGGCGCTATCTGCGCCAAGAAGGAAGGCCAGCCCGGCAACCTCGTCTATTTCATGACGATCGACAATGCCCGCTTCCGCAAGCCGGTCGTGCCGGGCGATCGCGTTGAATATCACGTGCAGAAAATCAAGCAGCGCGGCAATATCTGGAAATTCCATTGCGACGCAAAGGTCGACGGTGCACTCGTCGCTGAGGCCGATATCGGCGCGATGATCGTACGTAAGGACAAAGCATGAGCATGATTGCCGAAAGCGCCAGAATCCATCCGATGGCCGTGGTCGAAGACGGTGCCACGGTCGGTGAAGGCGTGGTGGTCGGCCCGTTTTGCCATGTTGGCCCCAAGGTCACGCTTCACGACAATGTCGAACTGATCAGCCATGTAGTGGTTCTCGGTTTGACGACCGTCGGCGCCGGTACGCGTATATTTCCTTCGGCCGTTATCGGTGGCGACTCGCAAAGCGCCCGTCACAGTGCCGTCGACACGTCGCTGATCATCGGGCGCAACTGCACGATCCGCGAGGGTGTTACGATGAACACCGGCACCGTCGAACATGGCGGTTCGACGGTAATCGGTGATAACAGTCTTTTTCTCGCCTATTCGCATGTCGCCCATGATTGCCGCGTCGGCAACCATGTCATCATGTCGAACAATGTCATGCTGGCTGGCCACGTCTCCATTGGCGATCACGCAATCATCAGCGGCGGCGCGGCAGTGCACCAGTTCACCCGAGTCGGCAAATATGCCTTTGTCGGCGGTCTCTCGGCCGTGAGTTACGACGTCATTCCTTACGGCATGCTGAACGGCAATCCCGGCATTCTGAGCGGCCTCAACGTCGTCGGCATGACACGCGCCGGCGTCGATCGCGCCGTCATTCACACGGTTCGCCGTGCCTATAAGGCGATCTTCGAGGGTGCCGGCTCGATCCGCGAGAATGCAGCCCAAATCCGCGACGAATATGCCGATTGCGAGCAGGTGGTCGAGATCCTCGATTTCATCGCGGCCGAAAGCGATCGCGCGCTGTCTTCGCCGAGCCGGGGACAGAAGGGCTGATCTGTGGCTTCCGACGGCGATACCGCTGAAGGCCGGCTGGCGATCATTGCCGGTGGCGGCCTTCTGCCGTCCTATGTTGCCGAAGCTGCACGTTCGGCTGGCGAAAATCCTGTTATCGTTATCCTGAAGGATGAGGGCGACCGTCGTTGGGACGGTTTCGACCACGCCACGATCGGTATCGGTGATTTCGCTTCGCTCGATCGGCTTTTCAAGCGGTATGGAGTGAGCCGTGTCGTCATGTCGGGCAGCGTCCGTCGGCGACCGGAATGGCGCGAGGTGCGGCCGACGCTGCGTATTCTGACCAAGGTACCCGCCGCCATCCGTACGCTGCTTTCGGGGGGCGACGATACCGTTCTGAAGATGGTCATCAAGCTGATAGAAGGGCGAGGTCTGCGCGTCGTCGGCGCCCATGAGATTGCACCGGATCTGCTGGCAACCGCAGGTCCGCTGGGCGCTGTTTCGCCCAATGAAGAGGATCGTCGTGACATAGAGCGTGCAGGCAAGGCCGCGGATGTGCTTGGCAGTCTGGATATCGGGCAGGGCGCCGTCTCGATCGGCGGGCGCGTCGTCGCTGTTGAGGGCGTTGAGGGCACGGACGGCATGCTTGACCGTGTGGCGAACCTGAGAGCGGCAGGCCGTATATCGCCGCGCCGGCGCGGTGTGCTGGTCAAGCTCAGCAAGCCGCAGCAGGATATTCGCGCCGACCTGCCGGCGATCGGTGTGTCCACCGTGCTCAACGCCAAAGCCGCCGGGCTTGCAGGAGTGGCCGTCGAAGCCGGCCGGGCGCTGGTGCTTGATCGCGGCGCGCTCATCAAGGCGGCAGACGAAAACGGCCTTTTTGTCTGCGGTATCGACAAGGGTTTACCGGGATGGGGGCTTCAATGAGCGACAGACCGCTGAAGATTGCCGTCATAGCCGGCGAAGTCTCCGGCGATCTCTTAGGTGCCGATCTCATTGCCGGGCTCAGGAAGATCCATTCCGGGCCGATCGAACTCGTCGGCGTCGGCGGCGAGGGATTGCAGGCCGAGGGGCTGAAATCACTTTTCGATTTTTCCGAGCTTTCCATCATGGGCATCACCCAGGTGCTGGCCAAGCTGCCGAAGCTCTGGTCTCTTATCCGACAGACCACCGCGGCGATTGTTGCGGCAAAGCCCGATATTCTTCTCATCATCGACAGCCCGGATTTCACCCATCGCGTCGCCAAGCGGGTGCGCACGGCGCTGCCCGACTTGCCGGTCGTCAATTATGTCTGTCCGAGTGTCTGGGCCTGGAAGGAATATCGCGCCCAGCGCATGCTCGCCTATGTCGATCATGTGCTGGCTGTGCTTCCGTTCGAACCGGCCGCGATGCAGCGCCTTGATGGACCGACGACCACCTATGTCGGGCATCGCCTGGTTGCCGATCCCGCATTGCTGGAGACGCGTCGGCTGCGCGCCGACCGGCGGCCCGGCAATGGTGCAATCCTGCTCCTCCCCGGTTCACGTTCGTCCGAGATCAAGAAGCTGTTGCCCTATTTCGAGGCCGCGGCGAGTGAGCTTGTCGCCCGCGATGGTGCAAAGCGCTTCATTCTGCCCACGGTGACACACAAGGAAGCCTTCGTGCGCGAGATGACAGCGGGCTGGGCAATCAAGCCCGAGATCGTCGTCGGTGCTGAGGCGAAGTGGAAAGCCTTCGCGGAAGCCGATGCGGCCATGGCAGCTTCCGGAACCGTCATCCTTGAGTTGGCGCTTGCCGATGTCCCGGTCGTTTCCGCCTACAAGGTCGATTGGATCATGCGCATGCTGACGTCAGGTATCAAGACCTGGAGCGGTGCACTGCCCAATCTGATCGCCGACTACGCAGTCGTGCCGGAATATCTGAACGATATCGTTCGCGGCGCAAGCCTCGCGCGCTGGATAGAGAGGCTGTCAGCCGACACCTATCAGCTGAAGGCGATGAAGGAAGGCTACGAGCTCATCTGGCAGCGCATGCAGACAGAAAAGCCGCCTGGAGAGCATGCAGCACAGATATTGCTCGATGTACTCGCCAACAAAAAACCCGGCCATTCCTGACCGGGTTTTCTTTTTGCTTCGAAGTCAGCGTTTAACGCTTGGAAACCGGCACGTAATCGCGCTTCGGTTCGCCGATATAGAGCTGGCGCGGACGGCCGATGCGCTGTTCCGGATCTTCGATCATTTCGTTCCACTGTGCGATCCAGCCGACGGTACGAGCCAGAGCGAAGAGCACGGTGAACATGGTCGTGGGGAAGCCCAGGGCCTTCAGCGTGATGCCGGAGTAGAAGTCGATATTCGGGTAGAGCTTCTTCTCGATGAAGTAGGAGTCGGTCAGAGCGATGCGCTCCAGTTCCATCGCAACTTCGAGAAGCGGATCGTCCTTGATGCCAAGTTCGCCGAGAACTTCATGCGTCGTCTTCTGCATGATCTTGGCGCGCGGATCGTAGTTCTTGTAGACGCGGTGACCAAAGCCCATCAGGCGGAACGGATCGTTCTTGTCCTTGGCGCGGGCGATATATTCCGGAATGCGGTCGACAGTGCCAATTTCCGTCAGCATGTTGAGGGCTGCTTCGTTGGCGCCGCCGTGAGCCGGCCCCCAGAGGCAGGCGATGCCGGCGGCGATGCAGGCGAATGGGTTCGCACCCGAGGAGCCGGCGAGACGAACCGTCGAGGTCGAGGCGTTCTGCTCGTGATCGGCATGGAGGATGAAGATACGGTCCATGGCGCGTGCGAGCACCGGATTGACGACATATTCCTCGCAGGGAACGGCAAAGCACATGCGCAGGAAGTTGGACGCGTAATCCAGATCGTTCTTCGGGTAAACGAAGGGCTGGCCGATATGGTACTTATAGGCCATCGCAGCGAGCGTCGGCATCTTGGCGATCATGCGCAGGCTGGCGACCATGCGCTGATGCGGATCGGTGATATCGGTGGAGTCGTGATAGAAGGCCGAAAGCGCGCCGACGCAGCCGCACATGACGGCCATCGGATGGGCGTCGCGACGGAAGCCGGTGAAGAAGCGGCTCATTTGCTCATGCACCATGGTGTGATGCGTGACGCGATAGTCGAAGTCCTTCTTCTGGGCGGCGGTCGGCAGCTCGCCGTAGAGCAGCAGATAGCAGGCTTCGAGGAAGTCGCCGTGTTCGGCAAGCTGCTCGATCGGGTAGCCGCGATGCAGGAGAACGCCTTCGTCGCCGTCGATATAGGTGATCTTCGATTCACAGGATGCGGTCGACGTAAACCCGGGATCGTAGGTGAAGGAAGCCGTGTTCTTGTAGAGGGCACCGATGTCGATGACGTCGGGTCCAACCGTGCCTTTTCGCACGGCGAGATCGACTGATTTGTCACCGATTTTGATTGTAGCGCTTTGATCCGTCATGCTGATCCTCCGGGGTGGCGGTGGCGCCGCAAAAGCGCCATAAGGGTTAAGCGTCCTAAGCGATAGCTATATGATCGCGAAGCTAATGCCAAGTTACCGTGATGCCATTTTGTGCATCGCGGCATCATCTTTTAGGCAGTGCAGCGATGAGCTAAATGCATATCAGAACACCATGATTTGACTGGTTTTTTTGCTCCCGCGAATTTTCCTCTTATTTCAATCGATTATTGTTTGCTCGTTTTGATTTCAGGTTGCATTCTGCCGGTATCCGGGGGCGGGTCCAGGCGATTATGGCGGGGTTGGAGACAAGAGAACGACAAGAGCAATCCATTGATGAAAAGATGGATTTTGCTGGCGTTGCCCCGCACGCCATTGTGACGCAATCGGCTCGGACCCAGGTTGCGATCCCATTTCGATGGCGATTGGTGACTGTTGCGAAACGATACGTCGGGTCGTCGATGCGGATGGCCGCGGAAGAGGCTGGCCACGGTCGCCTCATCCTCTTCTCGCCGGTCTTCCTTGGTGCGGGTGCCGCGACCTGGTTTCTAGCGGCCTCGGACTTTCCGGCCGTGTCGCTCGGTCTCTGCCTGCTTGTTCTCCTCATTGCCGTTGCGCTCTGCGGTTATGCCCGGACGAGACTGCGGGCGACGCTGCTTGCTCTGCTTCTTTTTGCCGGTGGAATGCTCTCTGCGCAGATCGAAACATGGCGGGCAAAGACCCTGATCCTCGATTCAGCCGTAACGACAACGGTGACCGGCCGGATCGAGCGCCGAGAAGGCGATGGCCAAGGGCGCTGGCGTTATATTCTTGACGTCACCGGAACGGATGCTCCTGAGATCAAGCGTCCGCCCGACCGCATCTCCGTGCTCGTCCGCGGAGCCACCCAGCCGTTCGAACTCGGCGACGTCATCGAGGGCAGGGCACGTCTCACGCCTCCGGCGGGACCGGCGCTCCCCCACCTTAATGATTTTGCCTTCAGCGCCTATTTTGACGGCATTGGTGCCAACGGCTTCTTCTATGGAGCACCGAAGAGGGTTGCAGAACAGCCGGAACGAGCGAGTTCGGTCGATGGGACCATCCTGGAGTCGCTCTACCGCCTGAGAAGCGGCATCGGCGATCGGATCCGCTCCACACTACCCGGCGACACCGGCGCCTTTGCCGCTTCCCTTGTCACCGACGAGAGACGGGCGATCTCGGATGAAACGACGGAGGCGTTGCGGCAATCCGGCCTTGCCCACATCATCGCGATCTCCGGCCTCAACATGGCGCTTTCAGCTGGCATCTTCTTTGTCGGGCTGCGAGTCATTCTCAGTCTCTTTCCCGGCATTGCCCAGGCGTGGCCAACCAAGAAGATCGCGGCGGCGGGTGCGCTTGCTGCGGTGACAGCCTACTATCTGATCTCGGGTTTTGCCGTCTCTGCCGAACGTGCCTTCATCATGATGGCGATTATGCTGGTTGCCGTCTTCTTCGACCGTCCGTCGATCAGCCTCAGAAACGTGGCGCTGTCCGCTCTCGTGATCCTCGCAGTCTCGCCATCGGAGGTGCTGGGGCCGAGTTTCCAGATGTCCTTCGCCGCAACACTTGCCCTGGTCGCCGGATACGACCTTTGGAAAGGGCGGCCGATGCGTGAGAATGCCTTTGCCAAACTTCCGATCATGAAGCCCTTCGTCATGGTCGGCGGATTCTTCGGTGGCGTTTTCCTGACGTCGCTCATCGGTGGTTTCTCGACGGCATTGTTTTCGATCGAGCATTTCCACCGGCTGACGGCCTATGGCCTTCCGGCAAATCTCGCGGCCATGCCGGTCATTTCCTTCATCGTCATGCCGGCCGGGATGCTGGCAATGCTCCTGATGCCTTTTGGTCTGGACGGCTGGCTATGGCAGGTGGCAGGCTTCGGGCTCGATCTGGTGATCACAATCGCAAAGGCAGTAGCGGGATGGGGTGGCAACATAGATATAGGTCGCTTGCCCGGTTGGTATTTCCCGACCGCCGTTTTCGGATTTCTGCTGCTGACCCTCCTCAGAACCCGGCTGCGGCACATGGGAACGGCAATTGTCGCGGTCTCAACGCTCGCTGTTGTGCTGCTTCCGTCGGAGGCGATGCCCGACATCGCCATCTCTGAAGATGGCGGCCTGGTCGCTATAATCGATGGAGAGGCGATGGCTTCGAACCGTGAAAAGCCGCCCGCCTTCATCTTCGAACAATGGCAGAGGGCACTTGCCGTCGAAGAGCATCAGAAGCCGGTTATGCTCCAGGCTGCCAAGGCGCCCACTGCGCCTGACGGCAAAAGACTGCAACTGTCACCCGATCAACGGAATGAAGCCAGAGAGGCAATGAGACAGGCAGTCGCCACTAGCCCGTCGTCACGTTTCTCCTGCCTGAAGGGCGCCTGGTGCACCACCTTGCTCGGCAATGGAAAGAAACTGACCGTCATCGACAATGCTGCCTATCTCGGGCCAGCCTGTGATACGGCTGATATTGTCGTGACCCCTGTCCGATTGCGCTTCGACCGTTGTCATTCCGGCGCGCTGCTCTTTACCGGCGAGACGCTGCGCAAGACAGGTTCTGTCGAACTTCGATTCACCGATAAGGGAGTTGAGGTCGCAACCGCATTCGACACATTGGGGCGACCCTGGATACGCCACCGCGCCTATGATTGGCGCAGCAACACATTCGCAGACGCTAATCTGTCGCCGGTCAGTGATAGCGGCGAATAAGACCGACGAGCTTGCCTTGGACCTTGACGCGATCCGGCGGGAAGATGCGGGTCTCGTAAGCGGGGTTTGCAGCCTCGAGCGCAATCGATGCGCCCTTGCGGCGGAAACGCTTGAGCGTTGCTTCCTCGTCATCGACGAGCGCGACGACAATATCGCCTGGATTGGCCGTGCTGCCATTGCGGATGATGACCGTGTCGCCATCGAAGATTCCGGCTTCGATCATCGAGTCGCCGCGAACTTCCAGCGCATAATGTTCACCGGAGCCGAGCATATCGGCGGGAACGGTGATGTCATGCGTATTGTTCTGGATTGCCGAGATCGGAACACCAGCGGCGATGCGGCCCATGACGGGAACGGAGACCGCATTGCCGTTATCGGCAGCAGGTGCCGGCTTTGCCGAGGCGGGAGGTGCCACGGGCTGGGGCTTGCCGAGGCTGCCCTCGATGACGCTCGGCGAAAAGCCGCGCCGAGGCTGCAGGCTCGGGCTGTAGGCTTCCGGCAGTTTGATGACTTCGAGCGCGCGCGCCCGGTTCGGAAGCCGGCGAATGAAGCCGCGTTCTTCGAGCGCCGTGATCAGCCGGTGGATACCGGATTTCGAGGCCAGATCCAGTGCGTCCTTCATCTCGTCGAAAGACGGTGGAACGCCCGACTCCTTCATCCTTTCATGAATGAAAAGAAGGAGTTCCTGTTGTTTGCGCGTGAGCATGGCGTCTCCCCAGTCTTGAAACAAATCCAGAACGGACACTATATGTTCCATATGTGTTCCGCAAGTAGCTAAATTTTCGTAAAACTTCTGTTCAATCTGTCGAGAATTTGATTTTTATCGCCCTTATGCCTGTCTGGCCTTGTTTCATGAGACTTGCTGAAGCACATCTCCTTGTCACTGCTGGGAGAAGAACCGATGAGCCAAGACACGCTTCCGATCGATCATCTCGTTTTGCCGGTTACCGATATCGACCTAGCCCGCGAAAGGCTGGGCAAGCTGGGCTTTACCGTCGCGCCCGATGCCCGCCATCCCTTCGGCACGGAGAATGCCTGCGTTTTCTTTGCCGACAAAACCTATCTTGAGCCGCTCGGTGTTGCGAGCGTCGAGGAGAGCGAGGTGACGGCACGTGAGGGCAATGTCTTCACGGCCCGCGATCAGGCTTTCCGCTTCCGCTGCGGCAGCGAGGGGCTGTCCGCCATCGCCTTCGCCACAGCGGATGCAAAGCACGAACATGCTCGATTCGTGAAGGGCAGCATCAGTGCCGGTTCTGTGCTGCAGTTCGAACGCCCTGTGAAAATGCCGGATGGCACGGAGAGCATTGCCGGCTTCCGGCTTGCCTTCGCTGCCGACCTCCGGGCACCGGATTTCTTTCTCTTCGCTGTCGAACGCATCAACCCGCTTCCCGCCGATCGCGGCGTGCTGGAGGCCCACGCCAATGGCGTGACAGGTATTGCCGAGATCGCGCTCGCAGCCTCCGAGCCGACAGCCTTCGGCGAGTTCCTTCGCTCGGCGGTAAAAGCAGCTTCTGCTGATGTCACGAGTTTCGGGCTGGACGTGCCCACCGGGAACGCAAAGATCAGCCTGATGACCCCGCAGGGGCTGGAGGCCTATTTCGATCTGGCGACGCCGGATATCGATCGCGGCCTGCGCGGCCGGGCAATCCTCTTTGCGGTTGGCGATCTGGCCGTGACAGAAGCGCATTTGGCTGCTAACGGGGTGACCTACACACGCAAGGGCAACCGTATTCTGGTGAAGCCCGCGCCCGGCCAGGGCGTGCTCTTCGCTTTCGAGGAAACATCATGAGCTCCACTACCAATTCCGTTGTGACGGTCGGCGAGGGCGCCGGCAAGGTCACCTTCTCCAATGCCGCACGCCTGTCGCTGATTGCCGGCGCTTGCGAAATGGAAAGCCGCGACCATGCGTTCATGGTTGCCGGCACGTTGAAGGAACTGTGCACCAAGCTCGGCATCGGGCTCGTCTATAAGACCTCCTTCGACAAGGCGAACCGCTCTTCCTTGTCGAGCAAACGCGGTGTCGGCCTTGAAAAGGGGCTGGAGGTTTTTGCCGATCTCAAGAAGGAACTCGGCATTCCGGTTCTGACCGACATCCACACTGAAGAACAATGCGCCGAAGTGGGCAAGGTCGTCGACATCCTGCAGATACCGGCCTTCCTGTCTCGTCAGACGGATCTCCTGGTGGCTGCGGCAAAGACCGGCCGCGTTATCAACGTCAAGAAGGGCCAGTTCCTGGCGCCTTGGGATATGAAGAACGTGCTCGGCAAGCTCAACCAGAGCGGCAATCCGAACATCTTGCTGTGCGAGCGCGGCGCTTCCTTCGGTTACAATACGCTGGTCTCCGACATGCGTTCCCTGCCGATCATGGCAGCAACGGGCGCACCCGTCATTTTCGACGCCACGCATTCAGTCCAGCAGCCTGGTGGGCAGGGGGAAACCTCCGGCGGAGAGCGGCAGTTCGTGGAGACGCTGGCCCGTGCAGCCGTGGCTGTCGGCGTCGCCGGTGTCTTTATCGAAACCCATCAGGACCCGGATAACGCGCCCTGTGACGGGCCGAACATGGTCTATCTCAAGGATATGCCACGGCTTCTCGAGAAGCTTCTCGCCTTCGACGCGATCGCCAAGGCCGCCTGAACGGCAGGCAGCATCAGGCTGCCGCGCGGGACTGGCGCCTTTCCTCCAGTGCGAAGCGGGAGAGCATGCGCCCGAGATGGGACGCCTCGTTGCCGAGATCCTGGCAGGCGGCGTTCGTCTCCTCGGCCATCGCCGCATTCTGCTGTGTCACCTGATCCATACGGTTGACGGCAGCGTTGACCTCGACGAGCGCGACCGACTGTTCCGAAGACGAGCGCACGATCGCTTCGATCAGCGCCGTCACCTGCAGCACCTGGCGGTCTATATCGCCGAGTGCCTCGCCGGTGCGGTTGACAAGTGCCACGCCCGCGGAAACCTGCCGCGACGACGTCTCGACGAGAAGCTTGATCTCCTTGGCGAGATTGGCGGAGCGGCCAGCGAGCTCGCGGACTTCCTGAGCGACGACGGCAAAGCCTTTCCCGGCGTCTCCGGCGCGTGCTGCCTCGACGCCTGCGTTGAGCGCCAAAAGATTGGTCTGAAAGGCGATCTCATCGATGGCGTTGATAATATCGCCGATCCTGACCGCTGATTCCTCGATTTTCTCCATCGCGGTAACCGCTTCGCGAACGATCTCGGCGGAATGCGCCGCACTCTCCTTCGTGGCCGACATCATCGCATTGGCTTCCTGGGCACGCTCCGAGGAGTTTTTCACCGTGACCGTGATCTGATCCAGCGCCGAAGCCGCCTGCTCGAGTGAGGTAGCCTGGCTCTCGGTGCGCTGTGCCAGATCATTGGTGCTGAGTGCGATTTCGCGCGAACTGTCGCCGACCGTATTCGTGGCGGCATAAATGTCCTTCATGGCATCGGAAAGAATGATGATACTGGTATTGAAGGTCTCGCGAAGCTTTTCATAAGTGTTGGCGAACTGCTCGTCGAGACGCACGGTCAGGTCGCCGCGTGAAAGACGCTCCAGGCCGGCGCTCAGGCTCTCGATGACGCGCTGACGCGTGGCATTCTCCACGCTCTTCGATGCGTCGAGTTCGGCATCGCGGCGCATCTGTGCCTGCCGTTCCTCGTCCTGGTGCGCGCGGATGGCGTTCCGTTCTTCCGCCGATTCGCGAAAGACCGTGACTGCACGCGCCATTTCTCCGATTTCGTCGGATCGTCTGACATAGGGAACTTCGCGGGAATAGTCGCCGTTTGCGAGGACCGCCATGTAGTCGCGCATCGCCGATAGCGGCACGATCGCGCGCCGGCGGAACGTGTAGAGCCCGGCAACGATGAGCACGAAGGAAAGCGCGGCGGCGGATAGTGTAACGGTGGAGAG
Source organism: Rhizobium sp. CF142 (assembly GCF_000281145.1). Taxonomy (NCBI): domain Bacteria; kingdom Pseudomonadati; phylum Pseudomonadota; class Alphaproteobacteria; order Hyphomicrobiales; family Rhizobiaceae; genus Rhizobium; species Rhizobium sp. CF142. The sequence goes on from NZ_AJWE01000104.1 coordinate 20,716, forward strand.
CAGTTCCGTCTGTTCGGCAGCCTGCTTTTCGGCATCCGCCTGGAAGGCGTTTGCCATCGCCACGAGTTCGTTCACGGCCTTTTCGTGAACATGAAAATTCGTCGCAAGCTTGAGGAGCGCCGGTTCGACGGCGGCCTTGTCGCCCTTGAGGATTGCGGGCACCGCCTCCTCATCCATGACTTGCCAGAAGGCATCGCCCTTGACGAGAACATCACCGAGAAGCTTGCGCTTGAGATCGGCGCTGAGCGGCGTTTCTGACCAGTATTTGCGGCGGTCTTCATAAGCCGGCTTCAGAACCGTTCGGATGCGTTCGATATTGGCCGTTGCCGAGGCCGGTTGCTCGACGGCTTCGAGCGCGAGCATGTAGGGTTCGATGACATAGAGCGGCGGCGGGAGAATATCGGCGACGAGATCCTTGCCATAGATGATCTGTTTATACATCAGTCCGTTCACGCGAAGCAGGTTGAACGCGTAATTCTGCAAGCCGATGGAGGTCACCAGTCCGAGGATGACAACGGCACCGAAGATGGCAAGGCTGCGTGCAATATTGAGTTTCATCTGTGCCTCATATGAGATGCCGCCAAGAGAGTCGATAAAATCCCGTAATGGTTGTTTTTTGAGGGAAACCGCAGTTGTTCGTCTCAGCCGTTACTCATTTTCCTGAGCGGCCGGAACGACTGACTTTGAGGGTCTCGCCCAAGCATCTAAAATTAAGTGAGGATGGTTACCGAAGGCTGAAATCAAAGGGCGGGAAGCCGTCCAAAATTGGGGCTGTTGCAGGAATTTTCAGCCGTGGGTTGCTGCCGACGGCGGCGGCTTGCCAACATTCTGCCCGGATAAACAGTTTATCGTTTTTCGATGGGTGGGATATGCTGACCGTCGATTGACTGCCGTTCCCTTCAAAACCCTGACATGATTGTGCTATAGGCCACGTCTGATGCGCTGCCTGAGTGTGCAAAATTGCGGCATTGTAATTTGCGCACCTTCGATTAAGACGGTTTCAAACGATTTATCCACCCACCGAGCAGGAAAAAACCATGACTGCAATTACCGATATCATCGCCCGCGAGATTCTCGATAGCCGTGGTAACCCCACCGTCGAAGTCGATGTCTATCTCGAAGACGGCAGCATGGGCCGTGCGGCTGTTCCCTCGGGTGCTTCTACCGGCGCGCATGAAGCCGTCGAACTGCGCGATGGTGGCAAGCGCTATCTCGGCAAGGGTGTTGAAAAGGCCGTCGAAGCCGCCAACACCGAAATCTTCGACGCCATCGGCGGCATCGATGCTGAAAATCAGATCCAGATCGACAAGATCATGATCGAGCTCGACGGTACGCCGAACAAGTCGCGCCTCGGGGCCAATGCCATCCTCGGCGTTTCGCTCGCTGTTGCCAAGGCTGCCGCGGAGGCTTCCGGCCTGCCGCTCTACCGCTATGTCGGTGGCGCTTCGGCCAGCCTGCTGCCGGTTCCGATGATGAACATCATCAACGGTGGCGCACATGCCGACAACCCGATCGATTTTCAGGAATTCATGATCCTGCCGGTTGGTGCAGACTCGATCCGTGAAGCCGTCCGCATGGGCTCGGAAGTCTTCCATACGCTGCGCAAGGAACTCGCCGCCCAGGGGCACAACACCAACGTCGGCGACGAAGGCGGTTTTGCACCGGGCCTGAAGAGCGCTCCGGAAGCCCTCGATTTCATCATGAAGTCGGTTGAGAAAGCCGGCTACAAGCCGGGCGAGGACATCTATCTCGGCCTCGATTGCGCCTCGACGGAATTCTTCAAGGACGGCAAGTATGTGATGGAAGGCGAAGGCCGCACGCTCGAACCGGGCGCAATGGCCGAATACCTCGCCGAACTCGTCGGCAAGTATCCAATCATTTCCGTCGAAGACGGCATGGCAGAAGACGATTGGCAAGGCTGGAAGACGCTGACCGATCTCGTCGGCAAGAAGTGCCAGCTCGTCGGCGACGACCTGTTCGTCACCAACTCGGCTCGCCTGCGCGACGGTATCCGCATGGGCGTCGCCAACTCGATCCTCGTCAAGGTCAACCAGATCGGCTCGCTGACGGAAACGCTCGATGCCGTCAACACCGCGCACAAGGCAGCCTACACCGCCGTCATGTCGCACCGCTCGGGCGAAACGGAAGATTCCACGATCGCCGATCTCGCAGTTGCCACCAACTGCGGCCAGATCAAGACCGGCTCGCTGTCGCGCTCGGATCGCCTTGCCAAATACAACCAGCTGATCCGCATCGAAGAAGGTCTCGGCCCGCAGGCTCAGTATGCCGGCCGCTCTATCATTCGCGGCTAATACGAACTGATAAATCAGGCATTTGGAACCCGCGCTTCGGCGCGGGTTTTTTGTTGAGTCTGCCCAGGAAGGGTTTTGAGTCAACGAACGGTTAATCTCTGCGCGCTAAATTGAAACGATTGGTAATGCGTTAGAGCATGCGTGTATGTGGACAAAGCATCATAAGAAGAGAAAGACCGGCCGCTTCGTCATTCCGGCCATGACGGTCGCCTTCCTCTCCTATTTCGGTTATCATTGCATTCACGGTGACTATGGTCTGCGTGCGACGGAGGCGTTCGAGCGCCAGCGTGTCGCGCGTGAGAAGGAATTGGCCGTGCTGAAGGTCAAGCGCGAGCATCTGGAGGCGCAGGTAGCGCTCTTGAGTGATGGTTCGCTGGACAAGGATATGCTCGACGAAAAGGCGCGATATCAGCTCAATATGTCGCGCGCGGATGAGATTGTCATTTACAATCACTACCGCAATTAACCGAATCTAGGTTAATCAAAAATTCCTGTTTTTTATCAATAATTTACCTGCGAATATGAGCCATGCAATTATGGCATTGCTGTGGTCATTTTTCTTCCCTATGGTACGCGCCACCTGAGAACCGATAAACCCATAGGGAGGGTTGAATGGCGTTGCGCAAAACCGCGACCGTTTCCAGCCGCAAAAACAGTGCGAAATCCGCAGCCAAGGCATCGAATGGCGGTCCGATCGCCGATTTCGATCGCGACGAGGAGCTGAAGGCTTATCGCGAGATGCTGCTCATCCGTCGTTTCGAGGAAAAGGCGGGCCAGCTATATGGCATGGGCTTCATTGGTGGTTTCTGTCACCTTTATATCGGCCAGGAAGCTGTCGTCGTCGGCATGCAGATGGCGCAGAAGGAAGGCGATCAGGTCATCACCGCCTATCGCGACCACGGTCATATGCTGGCTACGGGCATGGAAGCACGCGGCGTCATGGCCGAGTTGACCGGCCGCCGCAACGGCTATTCCCACGGGAAGGGCGGTTCGATGCACATGTTCTCCAAGGAGAAGCATTTCTACGGCGGTCACGGCATCGTCGGCGCACAGGTTTCGTTGGGAACGGGCCTTGCTTTTGCAAACCGCTACCGCGGCAATGACAGCGTCTCGATCGCCTATTTCGGTGACGGCGCCGCCAACCAGGGCCAGGTCTACGAGAGTTTCAACATGGCTGCTCTCTGGAAACTGCCGATCATCTACATCGTCGAAAACAACCGCTACGCCATGGGCACCTCGACGGCCCGTGCTACCGCGCAGTCGAACTATTCGCTCCGCGGCTTCGGCTTCGGCATTCCCGGCATGCAGGTTGACGGCATGGATGTTCGCGCCGTCAAGGCAGCCGCCGATGAGGCGCTCGAGCACTGCCGCTCGGGCAAGGGTCCGATCATCCTGGAAATGCTGACCTATCGCTATCGTGGTCACTCCATGTCCGACCCGGCGAAGTACCGCACCAAGGAAGAAGTGCAGAAGATGCGCTCCGAGCAGGACCCGATCGAGCAGGTCCGTCTGCGCGTGATGGAGAAGGGCTGGGCGACCGAAGACGATCTGAAGGCGATCGACAAGGAAGTCCGCGATATCGTTGCCGACAGCGCCGATTTCGCCCAGGCCGATCCGGAGCCGGATGCATCCGAGCTCTACACCGACATTCTGCTCTAATCGGGGAGGGAACCCATGCCTATCGATATCCTCATGCCCGCCCTTTCTCCGACGATGGAAGAAGGCACGCTGTCCAAGTGGCTCAAGAACGAAGGCGACAAGGTCACGTCCGGTGACGTCATTGCCGAAATCGAAACCGACAAGGCGACGATGGAAGTCGAAGCCGTCGATGAAGGCGTCATCGGCAAGCTGCTCGTTCCGGCCGGCACCGAAAACGTCAAGGTGAATGCCAAGATCGCTATCCTGCTTCAGGACGGCGAATCCGCCGACGCGATTTCCGCCGCTCCGGTTGCCGCTCAGCCGGCTCCGGCCGCTGCGGCACCCGTTGCCCAGGAAGAAAAGCCGGCTGCTGCTCCGGTCCCGGCCGAGCCCAAGGCTTTCGTGCCGAACGATCCGGAAATTCCCGCCGGTACCGAGATGGTGTCGATGACGGTGCGCGAAGCCCTTCGTGACGCCATGGCCGAAGAAATGCGGGCCGATGACAGCGTCTTCGTCATGGGCGAGGAAGTTGCTGAATACCAGGGTGCCTACAAGGTTACCCAGGGCCTTCTGCAGGAATTCGGCGCTCGCCGCGTTATCGACACCCCGATCACCGAGCACGGCTTTGCCGGTGTCGGCGTCGGTGCCGCCATGTCGGGCCTGAAGCCGATCGTCGAGTTCATGACCTTCAACTTCGCCATGCAGGCGATCGACCAGATCATCAACTCGGCTGCCAAGACGCTCTATATGTCGGGCGGCCAGATGGGCGCTCCGATCGTCTTCCGCGGCCCGAACGGCGCTGCTGCTCGCGTCGGCGCCCAGCACAGCCAGGATTATGCCGCCTGGTACAGCGCGATCCCCGGCCTCAAAGTCGTCATGCCCTACACGGCATCCGACGCCAAGGGCCTGCTGAAGGCCGCGATCCGCGATCCGAACCCGGTTGTCTTCCTCGAAAACGAAATTCTCTACGGCCAGCACTTCGATGTGCCGAAGCTCGACAATTTCGTGCTGCCGATCGGCAAGGCCCGCATCCACCGTCCGGGCAAGGATGTCACGGTCGTCTCCTTCGGTATCGGCATGACCTATGCCACGAAGGCGGTTGCCGAACTCGAAAAGATCGGTATCGATGTCGAACTGATCGACCTGCGCACCCTTCGTCCGATGGATCTTCCGACGGTCATCGAATCGGTCAAGAAGACCGGTCGTCTGGTCACCGTCGAGGAAGGTTACCCGCAGAACTCCGTCGGCACGGAAATCGCCACGCGCGTCATGCAGCAGGCCTTCGATTACCTCGATGCGCCGATCCTGACGATTGCCGGCAAGGACGTACCGATGCCTTACGCTGCCAACCTCGAGAAGCTCGCGCTTCCGAATGTCGGCGAAGTGGTCGATGCGGTGAAAGCCGTTTGCTACAAATAAGGGGAGGGCCTTTCGATGCCGATCAATATCACGATGCCCGCCCTCTCTCCGACCATGGAAGAAGGCAATCTGGCCAAATGGCTGGTCAAGGAAGGCGATAAGGTCAAGTCCGGCGATGTGATCGCCGAGATCGAAACCGACAAGGCGACGATGGAAGTCGAAGCCGTCGACGAAGGAACGGTCGCCAAGATCGTCGTCGCGGCCGGCACCGAAGGCGTCAAGGTCAATGCCCTGATCGCCGTTCTCGCCGCTGATGGCGAAGATGTCGCCGCTGCTGCAAGCGGCGCCGGCTCTGCCGCTCCGGCACCGAAGGCTGCCGCTGCTCCGGCGCAGGCCGAAACAAAGGCTGAGGCCGCACCTGCTCCGGCACCGTCGGCTCCGGCGTCGGCTGCAGTCTCTTCGAACGGCGCACGCACCTTCTCCTCTCCGCTTGCCCGCCGTCTTGCGAAGGAAGCCGGTATCGATATTTCCGCCGTTGCCGGCACCGGTCCGCATGGCCGTGTCGTCAAGAGCGATATTGAGGCTGCCGCTGCAGGTGGTGGCGCCAAGGCGGCCCCGGCTGCTGCTGCAGCTGCCCCGCAGGCTGCTGCACCGGCTCCGGCCGCTGCCGCTCCGAAGGGCGCTTCGGACGAAGCCGTGCTCAAGCTCTTCGAGCCGGGCTCCTACGAGCTCGTGCCGCATGATGGCATGCGCAAGACGATTGCCCGTCGCCTCGTCGAATCCAAGCAGACCGTTCCGCATTTCTACGTTTCGGTCGATTGCGAACTCGACGCGTTGATGGCGCTGCGTGCCCAGCTGAACGACGCGGCCCCCCGCAAGGACGGCGCTCCGGCCTACAAGCTTTCGGTCAACGACATGGTCATCAAGGCTATGGCTTTGGCGCTGCGCGACATTCCGGATGCCAACGTCTCCTGGACCGAAAATGCCATGGTTAAGCACAAGCACGCCGATGTCGGCGTGGCTGTCTCGATCCCTGGCGGCCTGATCACCCCGATCGTCCGCAAGGCCGAGGAGAAGACGCTGTCGACCATCTCCACCGAGATGCGCGATCTCGGCAAGCGTGCCAAGGACCGCAAGCTGAAGCCTGAGGAATATCAGGGCGGTACGACATCGGTCTCCAACATGGGCATGATGGGCGTGAAGAATTTCGCAGCCGTCATCAACCCGCCGCATGCGACGATCCTCGCTGTCGGCGCGGGTGAACAGCGCGTCATCGTCAAGAAGGGCGAAATGGCGATTGCGACGGTCATGACCGTGACGCTCTCGACTGACCATCGCTGCGTTGACGGTGCTCTCGGTGCTGAACTGCTGCAGGCCTTCAAGGGCTACATCGAAAATCCGATGGGCATGCTGGTCTAAGCAGGACGCGGGAGGGCGAACATGACGAAGACTGTTCTTTGCTATGGTGACTCGCTGACCTGGGGCTATGACGCCGACACGATCGGCCGTCATGCCTATGAGAACCGCTGGCCGAGCGTGCTTCAGGCAACGCTCGGAAGCGGCGCGCGCGTCATCGCGGAAGGCCTGAACGGCCGCACCACCGCCTTTGACGACCATCTTGCCGATTGCGATCGCAACGGCGCACGCATTCTGCCGACTGTTCTGCAGACGCATGCGCCGCTCGACCTCGTTATCCTACTGCTCGGCACCAATGACATGAAGCCGGTTGTTGCCGGCTCGGCCTTTGCGGCATGCCAGGGCATCGGTCGCCTGGTGCGGCTGATCCGCAATCATGCCTGGCCCTTCGAATTCGATGGCCCGGAGATCCTGATCGTGGCGCCGCCGGCAATCTGCGCGACGGGCAACGTGCCCTTCGCGGCATCGTTCCCCGGTGGTATCGAGGAATCGGCAAAGCTTCCGACGCTTTACCGTGATCTCGCTGATGAACTCGGCTGCGGCTTCTTCGACGGCAATTCCGTCGCCAAGACGACGCCGATCGACGGTATTCACCTCGATGCGGAGAATACGCGTGCGCTCGGTCGTGGCCTTGAGCCCATCGTGCGGATGATGCTGGGCCTCTGACGATGACTGCCTTTCTCGCTCTCCGACAGGCCTCCCGCCGGGATGCTTCGGAACTGGCGATCCTGGCGGATATTGCTTCTCACGGCTTTGCCTCATGGCTCTGGTTTGCCGATGTCGCAAGCGGCATGAGCGATACACCGCTGGAGCGGGGCCGGCTGAAGATGAGCGACGAGGCGCTCGGCGGCTGGAAGAACGCCGTCATCGGCGAGGCCTATGACGAGATCGCCGGAATGGCGATCGGTTACGAAGTGGATGAAGGTATACGCGATCTCGAAGCGCGGCATCCGGCCATAGAGCCGATGCTGGCGATGCAGAGATCGGTGATCGGAAACTGGTTCATTGGCAGTCTCGCGGTCTATCGCCATATGCGCGGTATCGGCATCGGCAAGAGGCTGCTGGAAGATCAGCTCGCGAGGGCAGACGGGCTGCCGGTCAGCCTGATCACGTCGGATAGTAACGAAGCGGCTCTGTCGCTTTACGGAAGAAACGGATTTTCGGAAGAGGTGCGCATGAATGCCGTGCCGCTCTTCGATAACAGCAAAAAGCACGCATGGGTTCTCATGACCCGTGCGGGAGCGTAACAAAGGCAGGAAAGCAATGGCTCAATCCTACGACGTCATCGTCATCGGTTCCGGTCCCGGCGGTTATATTGCCGCCATCCGCGCCGCACAGCTCGGCCTCAAGGTCGCCTGCGTCGAGCGCGAACATCTCGCCGGCATTTGCTCCAACTGGGGTTGCATTCCGACCAAGGCGCTACTGCGCTCGGCTGACGTCCTGCATACCGCCCAGCACGGCAAGGATTACGGCCTGGTGCTTGAAGGCACGATCAAGCCCGATATCAAGGCGATCGTCACCCGTTCGCGTGGTATTGCGCATCGCATGAACAACGGCGTCGGCTTCCTGTTCAAGAAGAACAAGGTCGATGTCATCTGGGGTGAGGCAAAGATCACCAAACCCGGCGAGATCGTGGTTTCCAAGACGACGAAGAAGCCGATGGAGCCGATGGGCCCGGTGCCGAAGAATGCGCTCGGCGAAGGCACCTATACGGCCAAGCACATCATCGTTGCGACCGGCGCCCGTCCGCGTGCGCTGCCGGGCATCGAGCCGGATGGCAAGCTGATCTGGACATATTTCGAAGCGATGAAGGCCGATGAATTGCCGAAGTCCCTGCTCGTCATGGGCTCGGGCGCCATCGGCATCGAATTTGCAAGCTTCTACCGCACCCTGGGCGTCGACGTCACCGTCGTCGAAATCATGAGCCAGGTCATGCCGGTCGAGGATGCGGAAATCTCCGCTCTCGCCAAGAAGCAGTTCGAGCGTCAGGGCATGAAGATCCATCTGGAGGCCAAGGTCACCAAGGTGGAGAAGGGCGCAAACTCGATCACTGCCACCATCGAGAAGAAGGATGGCACGACGGAAACGATCACCGCAGACCGTATGATTTCGGCCGTCGGCGTGCAGGCCAATGTCGAAGGCATCGGCCTAGAGGCTATCGGTGTGAAGACCGATCGCGGCTTCATCGCCATCGATGGCTACGGCAAGACCAACGTGCCCGGCATCTACGCGATCGGCGACGTTGCCGGCCCGCCGCTGCTGGCCCACAAGGCTGAGCATGAAGGCGTCGTCTGTGTCGAAAAGATTGCCGGCCTGCCGAACGTTCATCCGATGGACAAGCTTAAGATCCCGGGCTGCACCTATTGCAACCCGCAGGTCGCATCTGTTGGTCTCACAGAAGCAAAGGCCAAGGAGCAGGGCCGCGATATCCGCGTCGGTCGCTTCCCCTTCAGTGCCAACGGCAAAGCCGTGGCGCTCGGCGAAGACCAGGGGCTGGTCAAGACGATCTTCGACAAGAAGACCGGCGAACTGCTCGGCGCCCACATGGTCGGCGCTGAAGTCACCGAACTCATTCAGGGCTTCGTCGTCGCCATGAACCTGGAGACGACGGAAGAAGAACTGATGCACACGATCTTCCCGCATCCGACCATTTCGGAGACGATGAAGGAAAGCGTGCTCGATGCTTACGGCCGCGTTCTGAACGCTTGATAATTTCCTGGTGCGCCCTCTATCCCCGGAGTGAAAAATCCAACCTGCTCCGGGGTGGAAAAAACGAAAGGAAATCATCATGTCTATGGGTACGCAGTCGCTTCTCATCTTTCTGCTGATCGGCCTGGTCGCGGGCTTTCTCGCAAGCCTGGTCGTCGGCGGTGGTGGGTTGATACGGTGCCTGCTCAGCGGCATCATCGGCGCGTTCGTGGGCGGGTTTTTGTTCAATGCATTGGGGATTTCTCTGGGCATTGAAAATGCATTGGTGGTTCAAATCATCCACGCCACTGTCGGCGCCATTGTCGTGGTGCTGATCGCAAGGGCGATAGCGTAGGGTAACGGACGGATGGAAAGCATCGGCTGGATTTCGGCAATCATCATCGGCGGACTTGCGGGCTGGCTCGCGGGAAAGCTGATGGAGGCGCGTTATGGCATCCTGCTGAACATCGTGCTCGGCATTGTCGGCTCGGTTGTCGCGACCGCCGTCCTGGCGCAGTTCCATATCGAGGTTGTCGGCGGCAGGCTCGGCTATTTCGTGACGGGTTTTATCGGCGCCTGCCTGCTGATATTCCTCGCGCGTCTGGTACGAAGATAAAGCGCGAAGATAGAGCGCATCACGTTGAGATCGAAAGATTTGAACAAAGGAATGATGCGCAATATGACAATCCGGGCCGCATGGGCGGCGGAAAGTTGAACTGACATGGTGACCATTCTCGACACGATCAATCCAGACGCAAAGCGCGTACGGCATCCGGAAAAGGCGCATCGCCCGGATACGGAGGTTCTGCGCAAGCCTGAATGGATTCGTGTGAAGGCGCCGAACTCGAAGGGCTACGCCGAGACCCGCTCGATCGTGAAGGAGCACAAGCTCGTCACCGTCTGCGAAGAGGCGGGCTGCCCCAATATCGGTGAGTGCTGGGACAAGAAGCACGCTACCTTCATGATCATGGGCGAGATCTGTACGCGCGCCTGCGCCTTCTGCAACGTCGCGACCGGCAAGCCGAACGCACTCGACATGGCCGAGCCGGAAAACGTCGCGAAGGCAGTCAAGCAGATGGGCCTCAGCCACGTCGTCATTACCTCGGTCGACCGTGACGATCTGGAAGATGGCGGCGCCGAGCATTTCGAAAAGGTCATCTGGGCAATTCGCGCCGCTTCGCCGCTGACGACGATCGAGATCCTGACACCCGACTTCCTGAAGAAGCCCGGTGCCCTGGAGCGGGTCGTCGCTGCCAAGCCCGACGTTTTCAACCACAATATGGAAACGGTCGCCGGCAACTATCTGACGGTTCGCCCGGGTGCCCGTTACTTCCATTCCATCCGCCTGCTGCAGCGCGTGAAGGAACTGGACCCCACCATGTTCACCAAGTCGGGCATCATGGTCGGGCTCGGCGAGGAGCGCAATGAAGTGCTTCAGCTGATGGACGACCTGCGGACCGCGGATGTCGACTTCCTGACAATCGGCCAGTATCTGCAGCCGACCCGCAAGCATCACGCGGTCATGAGCTTCGTCACGCCGGAAGAATTCAAGTCCTATGAGACGGTCGCCTACACCAAAGGCTTCCTGATGGTGGCTTCGAGCCCGCTGACCCGCTCCTCGCACCATGCCGGCGACGACTTCGCCCGACTCAAGGCTGCGCGCGAGAAGAAGCTGCTGATGGCAGCGGAGTAAGAGCTTACCCCTTGTTTTTGATGGGACCGCGGCGATTTTCGCCGCGGTTTTTCTTTGTGCGGTTCGCTGTCATCATCAGGTCACACGAAGCAGTTAGCCAGCACGCCGCTCTTCGCACGTACACCTGTCCGCGAAGGCGTTCTTTCGAAAGCGAGTCTGCCATGCATCAAGTGACGACGTCGCCTGAACCCATTCGCGCGGTCTCTGTTGCGGAGGCAGCCGATATAATTCCCAATGCCGAGCGCATTCTGATTTTCGGCTGCTCCGGTACCGGCAAGTCGACACTTGCCCAGGCGCTCGCGCGCCGTTTTCACCTCACTTATGTATCCATGGACCGTGATATCTTCTGGCTGCCCGGCTGGAAGCTGCGTCCGCGCGAAGAATTTGTCCAGCGCATCCGCGATGCCGTTGCCGGCGAACGCTGGATCATGGACGGCAACAGCCCCGGCACACTGCCTATTCGCTTGGCGCGTACCGATATCGTGCTTTGGCGCCGTCCGCCGCGCAGCGTCGCCGTCAGCAGTGTGCTCCGGCGCTGGTGGAAATATTACGGCCAGACCCGGCCGGAAATGGCGCCGGGATGCCCTGAGAAGATCGACCTGAAATTCCTGCAATATATCTGGACCTTCGAAAAGCGGGAGGCTCCGCAATTCGAGGCGATACTGGCAAGCCACGGCCGCGGCATCCCGGTGCTGACACTCAGGTCTTTTCAGGAGAGCGATGAACTTCTTTCCCTGTTGCCGGCTGGAAACGACTAGAGGAGCGGAGGGATGGAGCGGCAGACCGACGCAACGATCAACTATGTCGACGCCTTTGCCGCCGGGCAGATTCGTGACGCGAGACGCATCTTGGTCATCGGCTGCTCGGGCGGCGGCAAGTCGACGCTTGCTCAGAAACTGGCGCGCCATTTCGACCTGACCTATCTGTCGATCGACAGTGATATCCTCTGGCTGCCAGGCTGGGTGGAACGCGGCAAGGAAGAACAGCGCCAGCGGATCGTCGAAAGGATTGCCGGCGAGCGCTGGATCATGGATGGCACCAATCCGTCCACTTTCGATATCCGCTTGCCGCGCACCGATATCGTCATCTGGGTGCGGATGCCGCGCCTGCTTTGCGTCTGGGGAGTCGTGACCCGCTGGCTGAAGCACATCGGCCGCACACGCCCGGAAATGGCACCCGGCTGCATCGAGAAGGTCGATTGGCAGTTTCTGGAGTTCATCTGGACCTTCGAGAAGAAATTCTCGCCGCGCGTGACATCAGCCATTGCGGCCCACGGACCGCATGTGCCCGTTTTGCAGGTGAAATCCCGCCGCCAGATGCGAGCGCTTCTTGATCTTCTCGGTGTCCCGGCTTAACTGCGCTTCATGCCGCAATTCGAAACGCATCGCCCTGTCCCGCACACGCCCGACCAGATGTTCGACCTGGTGTCAGATGTCGAACATTATCCGGAATTTCTGCCGCTCTGCGAAGCCCTGTCGGTGAAGAACCGCAAGGAGCGCGACGGCAAGGAACTGCTGATCGCCGACATGACGGTCGGTTACAAGGCGATCCGCGAAACCTTCACGACCCAGGTCCTGCTCAACAGGGCCGAGCGCGTCATCGACGTCAAATATATCGACGGCCCGTTCCGCTACCTCGACAACCGCTGGCGGTTCGTCGAGGCGGAAGGCGGCGGCTGTACGGTCGATTTTTTCATCGACTATGAGTTCAAGAGCCGCATTCTCGGCGCGCTCATGGGGTCAATGTTCGACAGGGCCTTCCGCATGTTCACGGACGCCTTCGAAAAACGGGCAGCAACGATCTACGGCTGATAGAGCCTTTCCTGGTTAGATTGAAGCATTCTGTTGGCTCAAACGGAGTCGGCCGGTCGATCAGGCGGCCCGTTTCAGCCAACCCCGGTGGTTTGCCTGCAAACCAGCAAGGGCCGGGCATCTTTCCGCCAGGATCAGAAGCGACCGGCTCGGACGTACCACGAGGTATGCCCTTCGCCCGCTTCTGATCCTGACGAAAACCTGCTCCGGCAGAATGCTTCAATCTAACCAGGAAAGGCTCTTGGTCAGCGATCGAAGAAATGGTCGAAGATCTGTGTCGCGGGATAGGCGTAGGAGCCACGGTCGATGAAGCTGTAGCGATAGAGGCAGCCCCTGAGCGCCGCGTTGTAGATCAGGCTGGTGGTATCAGGCGATCCGCGATAGCCCAGCGCTTCCGGCTGGCAGCGGCGGAGCGCATGGTCGTATTTGCGCAGCAGAATGGGATCGGAATCCACCCGCACGCCACCATAAACCTGATAGTTGGACGGTGCTTCAGCCGCCGAAACGCAGGCGAGGCTCAAGACGACACCGATGCATGCCAAGTATCTCATTTGACCGTTCCTTCAAAACCGGTTTTTGCCTACACGCGGCAGAAACTGAAATTCCTGCGTTTTGTTCCTTCACTCAGTATCACGCAATTTCAATAACCATTTGAAGTGCCGTCCGGATTGTTGCCAGGCGGATTTCCGTGCGGCCAATGTCGCCGTAAAGCATCTTACGATGGACGAGCTTACCCGAACGTGATTTCGCCGCAAGATGCACCAGCCCGACGGGCTTTTCCGGCGATCCGCCGCCAGGGCCGGCGATGCCTGTCACAGCGACCGCAAGGTCGGCGCGCGAGCGAAAGAGGGCGCCATGCACCATCTGCCGGGCCGTCTCCTCTGAAACCGCGCCGAAACGGATGAGCGTCTCTTCCTGCACGCCGAGCATCTGCATCTTGGCCACGTTCGTATAGGTCACGAAGCCACGGTCGACGACAGCAGACGATCCCGAAATTTCCGTGAGCGCGCCGGCAATCAGTCCGCCGGTGCAGGACTCTGCCGTCGATACCATCAGACCCGCAGCCGTGAAATTGTGGATGATGTTTTCCGCCATCGAAGTGATATCTGCGGGAAACAGGCTCATCGCTTCCTGCCTCCATAGACGACGGTTGCCGTTGCGATAGCGGCGATCCCCTCGCGGCGGCCGACGAAACCGATCGTCTCGTTGGTGGTGGCTTTCACCGAGCAGCGCTCGATGTCGATACCGAGGAATTCCGAAAGATTGGCGCGCATGGCTTCGCGATGCGGACCGACCTTCGGCGCCTCCGCAATCAGCGAGACGTCTGCATTGGTGATGGTACCGCCATGATCGCGCACGATCTTTGCTGCATGTTCGATGAAGATGCGGGAAGGGGCACCTTTCCATTGCGGATCGGATGGAGGGAAATGATCGCCGATATCGCCGGCGCCGCAGGTGGCAAGCAGCGCATCCGTCAGGGCATGCAGCGCCACATCGGCATCCGAATGGCCCTTGAGCTTCTGGTCATGCGGAATGAAGACGCCGCAGAGCGTTACACCGTCGCCGGGCTCGAGCTGATGCACGTCATAACCGTTGCCAGTGCGCACATCCGGGATACGGGCGTTTGAGAGCTTGTCGTCGGCCATGGCTATATCGCTTCTGACTGTCAGCTTGACGTTGGTCGGTGCGCCCTCGACGATGGTTACAGGAATATCGAGCCACTCGGCAATTGATGCGTCGTCGGTGAAATCCGTCCTGCCGCTGGCGGCTGCCTTCTCATGCGCCTCGAGAATGGTGGCGAAATCGAAGGATTGCGGCGTCTGGGCCGCATAGAGCTGATCGCGCGGGATGGTCTTGACCACGATCCCGTCGCTGCCGGCCTGCTTCAGCGTGTCAGCGACCGGCGTTGCTGGAAGAACCGCGGGCGCGCCGGCCGAAAGCGTATCGGCGATCCGGTCGAGAAGCTGGTGATCGACGAAAGGGCGCACCGCGTCGTGGATCAGCACGTGGCTGATGCCCTTATCCCTAAGATGTCGCAGGCCCGCCAGCACCGACTGCTGTCGGGTCGCGCCACCATGAACCGTCTCGATCGGCGTTGCGGAGATGACGTGTCGGGATGCTCTGGCAAAAAGCGCTTCGTCATCGGGGTGGATGACGACGACGATGTGCGTTGCCGCTTCCCATGTCATGAAGTTTTCAAGCGTATGAACGATAACCGGCTTGCCGCCGACCATCCGGTACTGCTTGGGGCCTTCCTCGTGTGATCCGGCGCGTTCACCGCGGCCCGCCGCAACGACGACAATTCCAGCCGATATCGGTTGCTTAGTATGCATTTGCAGCATAAATCCCTGAAATATGCGGAATGGATGTCAGTTGCTCTATCGTCTTGCTCGGACCTTTTCCAGCATTTGCCCAAAAAATATCAATTCGGTCTCGACCCTCTTGGCAAGCCGTAGAACTATGGCTAAAAATAATGCAGTTACATGGTGTGCCTGAAAGATAATCATTTGATTTCCAAGGACCTCGCAGCGCCTTTCCGAATCGGACCCGTGTCCGTGCGGAACCGCGTTGTGCTTGCGCCGATGTCGGGTGTCACGGACATGCCGTTCCGCGAACTTGCCTGGCGCCATGGCGCAGGCCTCGTTGTCACCGAAATGGTAGCAAGCCGGGAACTGGTGAATGATACCGCCGAATCCTGGGCGCGCCTGCGGGCCGCCGGTTTCCGTCCGCATATGGTGCAGCTCGCCGGTCGTGAGGCGCACTGGATGGCTGAAGCATCCAAGATCGCGGCCGATCATGGCGCCGATATCATCGACATCAACATGGGCTGCCCGGCCAAGAAGGTCATCGGCGGTTATTCCGGTTCGGCGCTGATGCGCGATCCGGATCATGCGCTTGAACTCATCGAGGCGACCGTCAAGGCAGTCGATATCCCCGTCACGCTGAAGATGCGCCTCGGCTGGGACGAGAATTCCATCAACGCACCACATATCGCCAAGCGCGCCGAAGAGACTGGCATTCAGCTCATCACCATCCACGGCCGCACCCGCATGCAGTTCTATGAAGGCAGGGCGGATTGGGATGCCATCCGTCCCGTGCGCGATGTCATCTCCGTGCCGCTGATCGCCAATGGCGATGTTGAAACGGCTGAGGATGCGCAGGAGATCCTGCGCCGCTCGGGCGCCGATGCTGTCATGATCGGCCGCGGCAGCCAGGGCAGGCCGTGGCACGCCGGTGTTCTGGCAGGTGCTCGCGAACCCGCGCGTGAGGAGATCGCTGCCATTGCCGTCGAGCACTATCGCATGATGCTGGAATTTTATGGCGAGGCCGTTGCCGTCAGGCACGCCCGCAAACATCTCGGATGGTATCTGGAGCGCTTTGCGCCGGGTCTTCCGGGCGAGCAAAAGGCTGCGATCATGACATCGCGCGATCCTGATGATGTGATTGCCCGCTTCGGCGATGCGATAGCGGCAGGTGCAGTAGAGCGGCGGGAGGCGGCATGAGCACGGACGGCACAGCTTCTTCCGAGAATCCAGTCAACGCTATGGCAATGGCGGTGCTGAACGCCATCCAGAACCCCGTCGTCATGGTGGATGAGGGCGGTTTCATCGCTTTTGCGAACTGGGAAGCCGAGGCCTTCTTTGGCGCCAGCGCTGCGCATCTCTCCCGCTACCGCATCTCGACCTTTATTCCCTTCGGCAGCCCGCTTCTGGCGCTGATCGATCAGGTGCGCGAACGCAAGGCGCCGGTCAACGAATACCGCGTCGATTTGAGCTCGCCGCGCCTCGGCCAGGACAAGCTCGTCGATCTCTATGTTGCGCCTGTCATTGCGGAGCCGGGCTCGGTCGTTGTCGTCTTCCAGGAGCGGTCGATGGCAGACAAGATCGACCGGCAGCTGACACATCGCGCGGCCGCCCGCTCGGTCACGGGTCTTGCCTCCATGCTCGCACATGAGATCAAGAACCCACTCTCCGGTATCCGCGGCGCTGCCCAGCTTCTCGAACAGTCCGTCATCGATGACGACCGTGCCTTGACGCGGCTGATCTGCGACGAGACGGATCGCATCGTCTCGCTGGTCGACCGCATGGAAGTTTTTTCCGACGAGCGCCCTGTTGACCGCGTACCGGTCAATATCCATTCCGTGCTCGATCATGTGAAGGCCGTTGCCAAGGCAGGCTTCGCCCGCAATATCCGCGTGACCGAGAATTACGACCCGTCGCTGCCGGCCGTCTACGCCAATCGCGACCAGCTCGTGCAGGTCTTCCTCAACCTGGTGAAGAACGCTGCCGAAGCGGTCGGCGACCGGCCGGATGGCGAGATCATCCTGACCACGGCCTATCGCCCCGGTATCCGTCTTTCGGTCGCCGGCACGCGTGAGAAAATCTCGCTGCCGCTGGAATTCTGCGTCATCGACAATGGTCCCGGCGTGCCGACGGACCTCTTGCCGCATCTCTTCGATCCCTTCATCACCACCAAGCCGAATGGCAGCGGTCTCGGCCTCGCCCTGGTTGCCAAGATCATCGGCGATCATGGCGGCATCATCGAATGCGACACCCAGAACAACCGCACGATTTTCCGCGTCCTCATGCCGGCCTCAAAGGATGCCTCGCTTGATGACGCCGCTATTGCAAGCTCGACAGGACCCAATCGATGACAGCCACGATCCTCGTTGCCGATGATGATGCGGCCATCCGCACGGTGCTCAATCAGGCCTTGAGCCGCGCCGGTTATGATGTGCGCATTACTTCTAATGCCGCGACGCTGTGGCGCTGGGTTTCGGCCGGTGAGGGCGATCTCGTCGTGACCGACGTCGTCATGCCGGATGAGAATGCCTTCGATCTTCTGCCCCGCATCAAGAAGGCGCGACCGGACCTGCCGGTTCTCGTCATGAGCGCGCAGAACACCTTCATGACGGCGATCAAGGCGTCGGAAAAGGGCGCTTATGACTACCTGCCCAAGCCCTTCGACCTGACGGAACTGATCGGTATCATCAGCCGGGCGCTCGCCGAACCGAAGAGAAAGCCGGCCAAGCTCGACGACGACACACAGGACGGCATGCCGCTCGTCGGCCGCTCGGCGGCGATGCAGGAAATCTACCGCGTTCTCGCTCGTCTCATGCTGACGGACCTGACGCTGATGATCACCGGCGAATCCGGTACCGGCAAGGAGCTCGTCGCTCGCGCGCTGCATGATTACGGCAAGCGCCGCAACGGCCCCTTCGTGGCCATCAACATGGCGGCCATTCCGCGTGACCTTATCGAGTCCGAGCTCTTCGGCCACGAGAAGGGCGCCTTCACTGGCGCACAGACCCGCTCTACCGGACGTTTCGAACAGGCCGAAGGCGGCACGCTTTTCCTCGATGAAATCGGTGACATGCCGATGGATGCCCAGACGCGTCTTCTGCGCGTTCTGCAGCAGGGCGAATATACGACCGTCGGCGGCCGCACGCCGATCCGCACCGATGTGCGAATCGTTGCTGCGACCAACAAGGATCTGAAGCAGGCGATCAATCAGGGCCTCTTCCGCGAAGACCTCTACTACCGCCTCAATGTCGTGCCGCTGCGCCTGCCGCCGCTGCGCGACCGTGCGGAGGATATTCCCGATCTCGTCCGCCATTTCGTCCAGCAGGCCGAAAAGGAAGGCCTCGGCTCCAAGCGTTTCGATCAGGAAGCGCTGGAACTGATGAAGGCCTATGCCTGGCCCGGCAACGTGCGCGAGCTGGAAAACCTCATCCGTCGCCTGATGGCGCTTTATCCACAGGATGTCATCACCCGCGAAATCATCGACGCCGAGCTTCGCTCCGATGTTCCCGATAGCCCGATCGACAAGGGTCCGATCCGCAGCGGTTCGATGACGATTGCCCAGGCGGTCGAAGAGAATATGCGCAGCTATTTCGCCAGTTTCGGCGAAAACCTGCCGCCGCCCGGCCTGTATGACCGCGTACTGACGGAAATGGAATATCCGTTAATACTTGCGGCATTGACGGCTACCCGCGGCAACCAGATCAAGGCTGCCGATTTGCTGGGGCTAAACCGCAATACGCTTCGCAAAAAGATCCGTGAACTCGGCGTTTCCGTCTACAGAAGCTCGCGTACCGCCTGACCTTCGAACTTGACATTGTGGCAAAGTGCGTTGCATTTTCGCCACAATGCGTTGCTTAAAGGTCACGCATAGGGTTTGGACATTCGCCCACGATCGAGTCGTTTGAACGCCGGTTTTTCGCAAACCGGCGTTGGTTGGGCTTCTCGTTGGGCGCGACGGCACTGCCGTCCGAAGAGAGGCTGAATGGACGAAGAAGGGGCATCGCCGGAAACGGCGAACGAGGCGGTGACTACGGTGACCGATCGTCGTGCCCTGTTTGCCGTACCCGGTCTGGTGCTTGCCGGCGGTGCGTTGGTGTGCGCAACCGTCACGCTCTTCGTGCTGCTCGGCGTGACGCCGATTGCGCCGACCTCACATGTCGTCATCGGCTCCGTCGTCATCAATTCCTTTTTCGTCCTCGGCCTGATCGCGCTGATCGGTCGCGAAGTTGCGCGGCTTTTCAAGGCGCGCACGCGCGGCCGCGCCGCTGCACGCCTGCATATCCGGATCGTCGTGCTCTTCTCGATCGTCGCGATCACGCCGGCGATCCTTGTTGCGATCTTTGCCAGTATCACGCTGAATGCCGGCCTCGACCGCTGGTTTGCTCTGAGAACCCAGGCGATCGTCAGCTCGTCCCGCAATATCGGCCAGGCCTACATGCTGGAAAACGCCAGCTATCTGCAGGGCCAGACGGTTTCGATGGCAAACGATCTCGAGCGTAACCGCGCGCTCTACAGCCTGGACAAGACCGGCTTCGGCGAGTTGATGACCCGTCAGGCAAGGGGCCGCGGCCTGCTCGGCGCCTTCCTTGTCGAGCGCGATGGCTCGGTCATCGTCCAGGCCGATATCACCACGGAAAAGCCGCTGCCCGCCATCCCGCAGGATGCGCTGGAAAAGGCGGCCGCCGGCCAGCCGACGCTGATCCCGCCCGGCGTCACCAATCTTGTCGGCGCCATCATCCGGCTCGAGTCGATCTCCGGAACCTTCCTCTACACGGTGCGCGCAGTTGACCCCAAGGTCATGAATGCCATGCGCATGATGGAGGAGAACGCCACCGAATACCGTTCGATGGAAGCTGGCCGCGTTTCCCTGCAGATCGCCTTTGCAGTGCTCTACATCGGCTTTGCTCTGATCGTGCTGCTCGCGGCGATCTGGACCGCAATTGCAGTGGCCGACCGCATCGTGCGGCCGATCCGCCTGCTCATTACCGCCGCCGATAGCGTCGCGTCCGGCAATATGGATATCGTCGTGCCTGTCCACGCTGTCGATGGCGACGTTGCCAGCCTGTCGCGCACCTTCAACAAGATGATCTCGGAGATCCGCACCCAGCGCGACGAGATCCTCGAAGCGAAGGACGAGGTGGACGATCGTCGCCGCTTCATCGAGGCGGTGCTGTCGGGTGTCACTGCGGCCGTCATCGGTGTCGAACAGGACCGGCGCATTACCATCGTCAATAGTTCAGCCGAGGCGCTGATGGCGCTGCATGCTGATGAATTGCTTGGCAAGCAGCTGTCGGAAGTAGCACCCGAAGTGGATCAGGTGCTGACGGAAGCCGCTTCTCGCTATCGTGGCGATTTCCGCAAGCAGATCGCGCTGGTGCGCGGCGGTACAGTGCGCACGCTGAGCGTTCAGGTGACGCGCGAGGAAGTGCGCGATCTGAGTGAATCCTACGTCATCACGCTCGATGACATCACCGATCTCGTCATCGCCCAACGCTCCACCGCCTGGGGCGATGTCGCCCGCCGCATCGCTCACGAAATCAAAAATCCGCTGACGCCGATCCAGCTGTCGGCCGAGCGTATCCAACGTCGTTACGGCAAGCAGATCGACGAGAATGATCGCGCCATTTTCGACCAGTGCACGGACACGATCATCCGCCAGGTCGGCGATATCGGTCGTATGGTCGATGAATTCTCCGCCTTTGCCCGCATGCCGAAGCCGACCAAGGAACCGAGCGATCTGCGCGCTATTCTTCACGATGCGATTTTCCTGCGCGAGATGGGCAACAACCACATCGCCTTCCAGCAGGAACTCGGCGAGGAGCGGCTGGAAGGCATGTTCGACAGCCGCATGCTGGGTCAGGCCTTCGGTAATCTCATCAAGAACGCTGTGGAAGCGATCGAGGCCGTGCCGAGCGAGGAACGCGAAGCGCGCAAGATCCTCGTCCGCGCCTCTCTGGATGAAGCGCGCGACCGCTTCACCGTCGATATCATCGACAATGGCCGCGGCCTGCCTGTCGAGAACCGCCACAGCATTCTGGAGCCCTATATGACGATGCGCGAGAAGGGCACCGGCCTCGGCCTCGCCATCGTCAAAAAGATCATCGAAGAACATGGCGGGCAGCTCGAACTGCACGATGCACCCGCAGATTTTGACCAGGGAAGAGGGGCCATGATCCGCGTGCATCTGCCACGCCGGGATGTGGCCGCTGCCCCGTCAGCCAGTGACAAGGAAAGCGTTTATGGCCTCTGATATTCTCGTCGTCGACGATGAGCATGACATCCGCGAGATCGTTGCCGGTATCCTGTCGGATGAGGGTCACGAAACCCGCATGGCGCATGACAGCGACAGCGCGCTGGCGGCAATTTCCGATCGCGTGCCGCGTCTCGTCTTCCTCGATATCTGGATGCAGGGCAGCAAGCTCGACGGTCTCTCGCTTCTCGACGAGATCAGGACGCGCCATCCCGAGCTTCCCGTGGTGATGATTTCCGGCCACGGCAATATCGAGACGGCTGTCTCCGCCATTAAGCGCGGCGCCTTCGACTTCATCGAGAAGCCGTTCAAGGCCGACCGCCTGATCCTGATCGCCGAGCGCGCGCTGGAAAATTCCAAGCTGAAGCGCGAAAACGTCGAGCTGAAGCGCCGCGCCGGTGATGCACTGGAGCTGATCGGCACCTCGGTCGCCGTTTCGCAGCTGCGCCAGACGATCGAAAAGGTCGCGCCCACCAATAGCCGTATCATGATCTTCGGCGCATCCGGTTCCGGCAAGGAATTGGTGGCGCGCATGATCCACAAGAAGTCGACGCGCGCCAACGGCCCCTTCGTGGCGCTCAACGCCGCCAACATTACGCCGGACCGCATGGAAGTGGCGCTGTTCGGCACCGAGGGCGCGCCGGGGCAGGCGCGCAAGATCGGCGCGCTGGAAGAGGCTCATCGCGGCATTCTCTATCTCGACGAAGTCGGCGAAATGCCGCGCGAAACGCAGAACAAGATCCTGCGCGTGCTGGTCGATCAGCAGTTCGAGCGTGTCGGCGGCTCCAAGCGCGTGAAGGTCGATGTGCGCATCATTTCCTCGACCGCCTACAATCTGGAAAGCCGCATCGCCGAGGGCTGGTTTCGCGAGGATCTCTATCATCGCCTGGCCGTGGTGCCGGTGCGCGTGCCGCAGCTTGCCGAGCGCCGCGAGGACATTCCATTCCTCGTCGACCAGCTCATGCGCCAGATTTCCGAACAGGCCGGTATCCGGCCGCGCCGCATCGGCGACGACGCCATGGCCGTGTTGCAGGCCCATGACTGGCCGGGCAATATCCGCCAGCTGCGCAACAATATCGAGCGGCTGATGATCCTTGCCCGCACCGACGGCCCGGACGCGCCGATCACCGCGGATATGCTGCCGACCGATCTCGGTGACATGCTGCCGAAGGTCTCGGCCAAGAATGACTACCACATCATGACGCTGCCGCTGCGCGAAGCCCGCGAGATGTTCGAGAAAGATTACCTGATCGCCCAGATCAACCGCTTCGGCGGCAACATCTCACGCACGGCCGAATTCGTCGGCATGGAGCGCTCCGCACTGCACCGCAAACTGAAGTCGCTCGGCGTCTGATTTTTATCCGGCGCGGGCTCAAGTCGCGCCGGTTCCCTCCTTTTGCCCCAAGCAGGTTTTCCCAAGCAGGTTTTCGATGCCAAGAATTGCCTATGTGAATGGACGCTACGTGCCGCATTCCAACGCCATGGTGCATATAGAGGATCGTGGCTATCAGTTCGCGGATGGCGTCTATGAGGTTTGTGAGGTCCGTCACGGCCTGATCGTTGACCTGACCCGGCATCTGAACCGTCTTGACCGTTCGCTCAGTGAACTGCGGATCGCCTGGCCGATGAGCCGTGCGGCGCTGACGCAGGTGATTCGCGAGACGCTGCGCCGCAACCACGTCCGCAACGGCCTTTTCTACCTGCAGGTGACGCGCGGCGTTGCCCGCCGGGATCATGTGTTCCCCGCCGAAAGCACGCCGCCATCGATCGTCGTGACGGCCAAGAGCACCGATCCGTCTGTCATTGCCAAGAAGAATGCCACTGGCATCAAGGCGATCACCGTTCCCGACAATCGCTGGGATCGCGTCGACATCAAGACGGTCGGGCTGCTGTCGAATGCGCTTGCGCGCCAGCAGGCTAAGGAAGCCGGTGCCCAGGAAGCGATTTACGTCGATGCCGATGGCATGGTGAAGGAAGGGGCTGCGACCAATGTCTGGATCGTCGATGCCAACGGTACGCTGGTAACGCGGCCTGCCGAACACGGCATCCTGCGTGGCATCACTCGCACGACTCTGATCGATGTCGCGGCCAAATTGGGGGTTGATATCGTCGAGCGGAAATTCTCCGTTTCGGAGATGATGGCCGCTCGCGAGGTCTTCATTACCGCAGCCACAAGCATTTGTTTTCCAGTGGTTTCCATTGATGGACACGCAATTGCGAATGGTCATCCCGGAAGCCTCTCGCAGAATATTCGGGAAGCCTTTTTCGACGTTGCGGAAAAGATTACGATTTGATACCAAGATTTGCTGGACAGGTGGAATGAGGGTGCCGCCTGCCTTGCTGGTGAGGTTGATTGATATTCTACCGGCTTGATCAGGTCGGCAATAAAGAAAGAAGCGGCGCGATGGCGGAACGTTCTCAGAATCTGCAGGACTTATTTCTCAATACTGTACGCAAGCAAAAGATTTCCCTGACAATCTTTCTGATTAACGGCGTCAAACTCACGGGCGTTGTCACTTCCTTTGACAATTTCTGTGTTTTGCTTCGCCGTGACGGCCATTCGCAGCTCGTGTATAAACACGCGATCTCGACCATCATGCCTGGTCAGCCAATGCAGATGTTCGAAAGCGAAGAAGCAGCTTCCTAACCAAGGCCAGCCGTCATTTCGACACGCGATACAAAGAACGATTCCATCATCCCTGAGGCAGCCAAGCACAGGGATGATATGCGCGCGACCGTCGTCGTCCCCGTGCTCAAGTCGCGCTCGCGTGGTGGGCAGACCGAATCGACATCGACCCGCACTCCCGAAAGCCGTCTCGACGAAGCGACGGGCCTCGCCCAGGCGATCGACCTCGATGTCGTCAACGCTTCCATCGTGTCGGTCAGCGATCCGCGCCCGGCAACTTTGCTCGGCACCGGCAAGATCGAGGAAATCAAGCATCTGCTTGACGAGCGCGATTCCGGACTGGTCATTGTCGACCATCCGCTTACGCCGGTGCAACAGCGCAATCTCGAAAAGGAATGGAACGCCAAGGTCATCGACCGGACGGGCCTGATCCTCGAAATCTTCGGCCGCCGCGCCTCGACCAAGGAAGGCACGCTGCAGGTCGATCTTGCGCATCTGAACTATCAGAAGGGCCGGCTGGTCCGGAGCTGGACCCACCTTGAACGCCAGCGCGGCGGTGGCGGCTTCATGGGTGGTCCGGGTGAAACCCAGATCGAAGCCGACCGACGCCTGCTGCAGGACCGCATCATCAAGCTCGAGCGCGAGTTGGAGCAGGTGGTGCGCACTCGCCAACTGCACCGCGCCAAGCGCAGGAAGGTGCCGCATCCGATCGTGGCGCTCGTCGGCTATACCAACGCCGGCAAATCGACGCTGTTCAACCGCATCACCGGGGCAGGGGTTCTGGCCGAAGACATGCTCTTCGCGACGCTGGATCCGACACTGCGCCGAATGAAGCTGCCGCATGGCCGCACCGTCATCCTGTCCGATACCGTCGGTTTCATCTCCGACCTGCCGACCCATCTGGTCGCCGCCTTCCGCGCGACCTTGGAAGAGGTGCTGGAAGCCGATCTTGTCCTGCATGTCCGCGACATGTCTGATGTGGACAATCAGGCCCAGAGCGCCGACGTGCTGCGCATCCTCAACGATCTCGGCATCGATGAGGCCGAAGGCGAGCGCCGCATTCTCGAAGTCTGGAACAAGATCGACCGGCTGGAACCCGAAGCCCATGACGCCATGGTGCAGAAGTCCTCCGGCATGAAGAATGTCATTGCCGTTTCCGCCATCAGCGGCGAGGGCGTGGACAGGCTGATGGATGAAATCAGCCGCCGTTTGTCCGGCGTCATGACGGAAACGACTGTCACACTGCCGGTCGACAAGCTGGCGCTGCTGCCCTGGCTCTACGACCATGCCGTCGTCGGCAGCCGCGAGGATAATGAGGATGGCTCCGTGACATTGGACCTGCGTCTATCTGAGACGGAGGCTACCGAGCTCGAGCGCCGGATCGGCAATGGTCCGAAGCCTGCAAAGGAAGACTGGGAGCGGTAATCCCGTTCGGGCGGAGTTTCACTCCGCCCCGGCTACGACAGCCCGCTCGATCGCCTTGGCCGCCTGCCAGATCTCTTCCATCCGTTCCAGACTAGCTGCCTCCAGGCTCTCACCTTCTGCATCAAGAACCGTCTCGATATGATTGAATCGGCGCCGGAACTTCGTATTCGTACCACGAAGCGCCTGCTCCGGATCGGCCTTCACATGCCTGCCGATATTGACGACGGCGAAGATTAGGTCGCCGAGTTCGTCGCTGACCTTTGATTTATCGCCCTCACGCAGCGCAATACGCAGCTCGTCGACCTCTTCCTCGATCTTGTCGAGAATCGGTTCGGGTGCTGACCAGTCGAAGCCGACCTTGGCGGCACGTTCCTGAAGCTTCAACGCTTCTGTCAGCGCCGGAAAGCTGCGTTGCACCGAGCCGAGGAAGCCCGTCTTGAAATCTTCCGTGATGCCACGTAGCGCTCGGCGCTCCATGCGCTCGCGCTTTTCTGCCTGCTTGATCTCGTCCCACTGCTTCTTCACGGCGTCGGGCGTATCCGCATCCGAACGGGCAAAGACATGCGGATGGCGACGGATCATCTTGCGGGTAATGGCTTCCACCACATCGCCGAAGGAAAACTCGCCGGCTTCTTCGGCCATGCGTGCATGAAAGACCACTTGCAGCAGCAGGTCGCCGAGTTCATCGCAGAGATCGTCCATATCCTTGCGCTCGATCGCGTCGGCAACCTCGTAGGCTTCCTCGACCGTATAGGGCTTGATGGTCTCGAAATTCTGCTCGATGTCCCACGGGCAGCCGGTCTCGGGATCGCGAAGCGCGGCCATGATCTCGATCAGCCGCGAAATGTCTTTCGAAGGTTCCATGGTCTCTCAGCTCAGCGGAATGTCATTGGCGCTCTTGGTGGCCTGATAGGTATCGGAGAGCGCGGCATAGCGCGACTTGATCCGCGCTGTCTGCGCCTTGAGTTCAGCCTTCAGCGCAGCATCCTCGGTCTCGACGAGATCGGCGATCGCAAAGCTCTTCCAGAAGACGTTCTGCCGCCTGTAGCCGCCGGGCTCGAGCCCGAAGACTTCCTTCAGAATCTTCAGATCGTGCGGGATCGCAAAGCTGTCGCGCGAATCTTCGTGGCTGAAGAAATAATAGAAATTATCGAAGCCGGCCCAGGTGATCGCCGACATGCACATGGTGCAGGGTTCATGCGTGGAGAGAAAGATCAGGTCTTTCGTCGCCGGCTTGTCGTTGAGCTCGTAGAAGCGCTTCAGCGTATGCACTTCGCCGTGCCAGAGCGGGTTTTCGAGCTCGTTATTGGTTTCTGCGACGACAAGCGCAAGATCGGATTTGCGCAGGATCGCTGCCCCGAACACCTTGTTGCCAGAAGCGACCCCAAGTTCAGTCATCGGCAGGATGTTATCCTCCATGACCTGCAGAAGGCGGGAGGTGATTGTCTTTTCCTGCATGAAATTCTCCTGTTTCACCTATCTTATCGCCCGACGGAATGAAGCGGAACGCATAAGTCCAGCGCCGGGGACTTTGCCACAAGCTTTATCGCTTCATCCTTTGGGCAAAAAGCTGCGATAACGGCTCAAGATATGTGGTTTTTGCGCCGCACGGGTCAGTTTTCTCAAATCATTGATCAACCGGGTAAAAGAATACGCGACTGGCCGGCCTTTGGAATTCTGTTTCTTCATTCGCCTGTCCGGAGAATGCATATTCGGAGAACTTCGAAGTGGATTGAGAATGCCTCCCAGGACTGAACAGCTTTCGGTATTTCCCGCCTTCTTTCGCGTGGAAGGTCGGACTGCGGCCGTTTTCGGCAATGGCGATGAAGCGTTCGCCAAGGTCCGCCTGCTTTTGAACACGCAGGCGCGCATTATCGCGCATGCCGATCACCCGGAAGCCGATTACCACGCTTTTCTGATTGCCAATCGCATCGAGACTGTTCGCGAAGCTTTTGCGCCCGAACAGGTCGAGGGTGCCGTACTGGTGTTTGCGGCAACCGGTGACGCCGAACAGGATCGCCGTATAGTTGACGCAGCCCGGGCCGCGAAGATCCCGGCCAATGCCGTCGACCAGCCCGATTATTGCGATTTCTACACGCCGGCTCTCGTCAATCGTGCGCCCGTTGCCGTTGCGATCGGCACCGAAGGGGCAGGGCCGGTGCTCGCGCAGATGATGCGCGCCCAGATCGATCAGCTCCTGTCACCCTCGCTTGGCCGTCTGGCGGCGCTGGCGACCAGCTATCGCAAGGCCGTCGAACACATCGTTCCCCGTGGCGTTTCCCGCCGCATCTTCTGGCGCAGTTTCTTTTCCGGCCCAGTCGCCGATGCTGTCGCTAACGGCAACCTGCCGCAGGCTCGCCGCGCCGCCAATGGTCTGTTGCGCTCGCTGGATCGCGTTGAAGGCCATGTTTGGCTGGTCGGCGCCGGTCCCGGTGCCGAAGATCTCCTGACCTTGCGCGCCCAGCGCGTGATGATGGAGGCCGATGTCATCGTCTATGACGCGCTCGTGCCGCAGGCAATCGTCGATATGGGCCGCCGCGATGCCGAGCGTCTTTCGGTCGGCAAGCGCAAGGGCTGCCATTCGAAGTCTCAGGAGGAGATCAACGATCTCTTGGTCGATCTCGGCCGCCAGGGAAAACGCGTCGTGCGCCTGAAGAGCGGCGATCCCCTGGTCTATGGCCGGGCAGGGGAAGAGATGGCAGCGCTACGCGCCGCCGGCATTTCCTATGAGATCGTGCCCGGCATCACCTCCGCCTTTGCCGCCGCTGCCGATTTCGAGTTGCCGCTGACGCTGCGCGGCGTTGCCTCATCGCTGGTCTTTACAACCGGACATGATCTGACCGGCGACGTTCTGCCGGATTGGGCGAGCCTTGCCGTGTCGGGCGCCACGATCGCTGTCTATATGGGCCGTACCGTCGCGGCCTCTGTTGCCGAACGTCTGATGCAGGCCGGCATTCCGTCGGAAACCACAGTCGCTGTCATCGAAAATGCCAGCCGCGCCGACCGCCGCCTGTTGCACGGAATCCTGCGCGATCTTCCAGACCTGCAGCATCGTAACGAGTTGACGGGACCGGTCATGGTCATTATCGGCGATGCGGTCGCAGGCGCCAATTTCGAACTGTCCGAACCGCTGGTGCGTGAACGCATCCGGTTCGATGAACTTGCAAGGAGCTGACATGGTAGACAAGGTTCTGACCGCCAACCGCCTGACGGACGGCGTTGCCGTCTGGCTGAACGCAAATGGCGAATGGGTGACCTCGTTGCAGGAGGCGCTCGTCGCCCGCCATGCCGAAGCCGTCGCTGCCCTCGAGGAGATCGGCAAGAAATCCTATGCCGACAACAAGGTCGTTGACGTTGCTGTCGTCGAAGTTCAGGAAACCAACGGCCAGCTCTGGCCGCTGCGTCTGCGCGAGCGCATTCGCGCCCAAGGCCCGACCATGGAATATGCGCCTGGCTACAAGCCGGCCGATCCAGAATTCATTGCAGTCTGAGGAAGACGATGTACCGTTACGACGAATTTGACCACGCCTTTGTCGCTGAGCGCGTCGAGCAGTTCCGCGATCAGGTTCAGCGCCGCCTTTCCGGCGAGCTGGCCGAGGACGCATTCAAGCCGCTGCGCCTGATGAATGGTGTTTATCTCCAGCTTCATGCCTACATGCTGCGCATCGCTATTCCCTACGGCACGCTGAGCTCACGCCAGCTGCGCATGCTCGCTCATATTGCCCGCACCTATGACCGCGGCTATGGCCACTTTACCACGCGCCAGAACCTGCAGTTCAACTGGCCGAAGCTGTCGGACATGCCGGATGTGCTTGCCGAATTGGCAACGGTCGAGATGCACGCCATGCAGACCTCGGGCAACTGCATCCGCAACGTGACGGCTGACCATTTCGCCGGTGCTGCTGCCGATGAGGTTGCCGATCCGCGTCCCTATGCCGAAATCCTGCGCCAGTGGTCTTCCGTCCACCCGGAATTCTCCTTCCTGCCGCGCAAGTTCAAGATTGCCGTGACCGGCGCCGAGCGCGACCGCGCCGCCATCCAGGTCCACGATATCGGTCTGCATCTGAAGAAAAACGACAGGGGCGAGATCGGCTTTGCCGTCTATGTCGGCGGCGGTCAGGGCCGCACGCCGATGGTTGCCAAGCTGATCCGCGACTTCCTGCCGGAAGAAGATCTTCTGTCCTACACGACCGCCGTCATGCGCGTGTATAACCTGCATGGCCGCCGCGATAACAAGTACAAGGCCCGCATCAAGATCCTGGTCCACGAGACCGGTGCCGAAGAGCTCGCCCGTCAGGTGGAGGTCGAATTCGCGCAGCTGAAGGATTCCGAACTGAAGTTGCCGGAACAGGACGTGCAGGCAATCACCGCCTACTTCGCGCCGCCGGCCCTGCCGGAACGTGCCGAGGGCTGGGAAAACCTTGCCCGGTGGAAGAAGGCCGATTCAGCCTTCTCGCGTTGGGTGCAGCAGAATGTCCAGCCGCATAAGAACCCCGATTACGGCATGGTGACGATCTCGCTGAAGCCGATCGGTGGCATTCCGGGTGATGCGTCGGACTCGCAGATGGATGCGATCGCCGATATCGCCGAAGAATATGCCTTCGACGAGATCCGCGTCAGCCACGAGCAGAACCTCATCCTGCCGCATGTCGCTCTCGCCGACCTCGAAGCCGTCTATCGTGGGCTCGTGGCGATTAATCTGGCGGAAGCCAATGCCGGCCTGATCACCGATATCATTGCCTGTCCGGGGCTGGACTATTGCGCGCTCGCCAATGCGCGCTCCATTCCGCTCGCCCAGGAAATCTCCCGCCGCTTCGGCGATGCGGCGCGTCAGGCTGAGATCGGCGAGCTGAAGATCAAGATCTCCGGCTGCATCAATGCCTGCGGCCACCACCATGTCGGCCACATCGGCCTTCTGGGCGTGGAAAAGAAGGGTGCCGAACTCTACCAGATCACGCTGGGCGGTTCCGGCGACGAGCACACCTCAATCGGCGAAATCATCGGCCGCGGCTTCGAGCCGGACAAGGTGACGGATGCGATCGAAACGATCGTCGACACCTATCTGCGCCTGCGTCTCGATCCCTCGGAAATCTTCCTCGCCGCCTACCGCCGCGTCGGCCCGCAGCCTTTCAAGGAAGCGCTCTACGGCTCGGCAGCGGAAGCGGCATAAGGAGGGGATGATGACGAAGATCTGGAGAGAAACCGGTTTTATCGAGAATGATCCCTGGGTGATCGAGACCGACGAGGTGAAGGCGACGGGCGATCAGAAGCCGCTGCTGACGCTCGACGAGCTGATCGCCAAGGCGGATGAGAGCAATGATGTCGGCTTGGGCGTGGTCATCAGGCCGGCGGACGATGTCTTGAAGCTCGAGCCCTATCTTTATCGTCTGGAGATCGTGGCTGTCGCATTCCCGGCCTTTAACGATGGCCGTGCTTTTAGCCATGCCTCGCTGCTGCGTCAGCGCCTCGGTTACACCAACGAGCTGCGCGCCGTTGGTGACGTTTTGATCGATCAGGTGCCGCTGATGCTGCGCGTCGGCATCGACAGTTTTGCGGTCACCAATGAGACGGCGATCCGCCGCCTGTCGGAAAAGCGCCTGCCGTCCATTCCGCATCATTATCAGCCGGCGGTGCGTGACGCCGAAGCCGGCAAGGGCTATAGTTGGCGCCGTCAGGCAAAGCCGGCCGCCTGAGGCTGCCGGATCTGCCGTCTTTTTGATGACGGAACGATAGCATGAGCAAATTCGAAGTGGCGGTGATCGGCGGCGGTCTCGCCGGCATGATCGCCGCAGTCGCCTTGGCGCGCGGCGGTCGCAACGTGGCGCTGGTCGCCCCTCCATCCCCTAGGGAAGATCGCCGCACGACGGCGTTGATGGACCAGTCGATTCGCTTTCTGGATCGCCTGACACTTTGGGAAAGGCTTCGCCCGGCAGCCGCACCACTCACCTGCATGCGCATCATCGACGGCACCAACCGCCTGCTGCGTGCGCCGACGACGACCTTCCGCTCCGCCGAAGTCGGGCTGGATTCCTTCGGCTATAATTTCCCCAACAAGGCATTGATGGATGTGCTCGAAGCTGCCGTGGCCGCTGAGGGCAATATCACCCGTTTCACCGACATGGCCGAGACGATCGGTATCGCTCCGGAATCTGTCACGATCACACTCGCAGGCGGCGAAGAGATTACTGCCGATTTCGCCATTGGCGCTGATGGCCGCAAATCGAAGCTGCGGGAGACGGCCGGCATCGATGTGCGCACTTGGTCTTACCCACAATCGGCCATGGTGCTGAACTTCGCCCACACGCTGCCGCACCAGAACATCTCCACAGAGTTCCACACCGAGCACGGCCCCTTCACCCAGGTACCGCTGCCGGGCAACCGCTCCAGCCTCGTTTGGGTACAAAATCCCTCGGATGCCGCAGCCCGCGTCGAACTGTCGCTCGCCGAACTCGGCAATGTCGTGGAAGAGCGCATGCAGTCCCTGCTCGGCAAAGTCATTGTCGAGGAGGGCGTGCAGATCTGGCCGCTGTCGGGCATGATGGCGCATCGCTTTGGCAAAGACCGGATCGCACTGATCGGCGAGGCCGCACACGTCTTCCCGCCGATCGGCGCCCAAGGCCTGAACCTCAGCCTTCGCGATATCATGGCGCTGACCGATCTTCTCTGCGCGCGCGCGGAATTGCCTGTCGCCGCCGATGCCGGCACAAGCTTCGACCGCAAGCGCCGCGCCGATATCATGACGCGCACCGCAAGCGTCGATCTTCTGAATCGTTCGCTGCTCTCCGATTTCTTGCCGGTACAGGTTCTACGCGCCGCAGGCCTGCATGTCCTCTCAGCCATTCCGCCGCTGCGCAATATCGTCATGCGCGAAGGCATCGAACCGGGGCGCGGCCTCCGCGATATTCCGGATGCGATCAAGGAACGGCTGAGCCGGAAGAAAGCCTGATTTGTTGCAATAAATCGGCTGAGCCTGGCGCTCAGCCGATTTGCATAAGGATCGGAAAGGTCTGCTGGAACCAGATCGCGACATTGCTGACCCAGCCAAGCAGGAAGGCAAGCCCCGTCAGCACAAGGAAGACGCCCATGATCTTCTCCACTGTGCCGAGATGCCGGCGGAAGCGCGACAGGAAGCGCATGAAGGCCCCGGAAAAGCCGGCAGCGATCCAGAAGGGCACGGCAAGGCCGAGCGAATAGACGGCAAGCAGACCCGCACCTGAGCCGACCGTTTCACGCGATGCGGCAACGCCGAGGATTGCCCCGAGCACCGGCCCGATGCAGGGCGTCCAGCCGAACGCGAAGGCAAGTCCCATGATATAGGCGCCCGTCAGCGTCGCCGGCTTGCCGTTGCCTTGAAAGCGCGCTTCCCGCGCCAGCAGGCCGATTCGGAAAAGCCCGAGAAAATTCAGCCCCATAACGATGATGATCAGGCCGCCGATCTTGGAGAGCAGATCGAGGTGCTGGCGCAGCACCATGCCGATGGTTGAGGCACCGGCGCCGAGCGCCACGAAGACGGTCGCAAAGCCAAGCGTGAAGAAAAGCGCCGAGAAAAGCACGCCGCGCCGCACATCCGGTGCCGCAGCAACCGTGCCGCCGCCGCGGAACTGCTCGACCGAAATGCCCGCCATATAACAGAGATAAGGCGGAACGAGTGGAAGCACGCAAGGCGACAGGAAGGAAAGCGCTCCGGCAAGCAGCGCGCTCCAAAGGGAAATATCGGCAATCGACACGCATTCTCTCCGGCAGCAGTCTGAGCGATGTTCCTAGCGCCGCAAAGGGGTGATTGCCAATCACCTTTTTGCGCTGAGCGCAGTCGGCCGGATCTCCAAATTGCCGCAGGCCTTGAGGCAGCTCCGTCCATCCCAACACGGGACAGGGCATGTGGATATTAACCGCGCGCAAACCATCTTTGGCTCTGTGAATGGATCGACTCGGGCATGACCGGTGGTATTGCCCGGCATTTGCAGGCACCCCACTGCGAATGCCGGGAGGTCCGGCCGGCGGACATACGAGACCGACGCCGGATCTCTCGCTACTCTATCCGGCCTGTTGACTACGGCGGCCGAGAGCAAGCTTGTGATGTCGTTTAGTTGCGATGACTGCTTGGTGCTGGTATGCGCTACAGCATCGGCCCGAAAATCGGAATCGATTTTCGGAAAGCCTGATGCGTAGATTCAAGGAGTTAGAGCGTCCTTTGTGCG